>JAITEY010000115.1 GCA_031281815.1 Desulfovibrio sp.
CCCTGCTCCGCGATCTGCTCGCCGACGTCGAACAGGCCTCACGCATCGCCGAAGACGCCCGCGCAATCGCCGTCCTGTGCCGGGAATACCTCGACTTCCTGCCCGTCCCAACCCCCGGAGACGCCGGCAAAGTACTCGCCGTCGCCCTGGTAAACGGCACACCCGCCTTCACCCTGAGACACGACGCCGCAACCGCCTCCTCCGGGTTCGCCCGGTACTCCCTGCCCGTGACCGACCCCCACGGCAGCGTCGCCGTCACCCTCGCCGACCTCGGACACCCACCCCTCCCCGGCCCCGTCAACCCCATCGTCAACCTGCTCTCCTCCCAACCCTATACTTTCACCATCACCCACCAAACCCCCCAGGGATTCACCCTGCAACTCTTCCTCCCCGACGGTTCCCCCGGCGTCACCTTCGCCGCCTTCATCGAATGCGGCACAACCGAATGCGGCCCCCAAACACCCTGCGGCGACCCCGGCACCGGCGCGGACGTCCACCTGCTTGTCGGCATCCCTTTGCCTGAGCATACTTGATTATTTTTCGGGACTCCGTCCCGTGCCCTGCCGGGGGGAATGATTCCCCCCGGACCCCCTCATAAGGGGGAGCGCAAACGAGTTTGTGCGAGGTTGAAAAATGAGGGTCCAGGGGGGTCACCCCCCCGGCGGGGTGAAGGGGCAGCGCCCCTTCAGGAGTTCGAGGCGGAGCCGCTTCAGGAGTTCGGGGCAGCGCCCCTGCATCATAACGTTCAACACAGCACAAGGAGTACGACATGGCTGATTTTGCTGCTTTTTGGCGTGACAGTGAAGCCGGGTTACCCGGCACCTTTTTGAATGCCGTGAACATGGGGAGGGTACATCCGCCGGTGACCGGCGATCACGGCCGGTATTTGGCGTCCGACCCCGGCAACGCGCGGGGGTTGTTGTTCAGGGGAGGAACGTACATCAAGCTGCGCGCGCCGGATGCGTTCGGCGCGGCGAGGCATTATGTTTTCGGTGTTGAGGATGATTTTGCGGTTGCCGATGTCCGGCAACGTTTGGATACCGGCACGGAGCTTCTGCCCGGCCGCGACTATGCGGTGTACCTTTGCCTGGTGCCGCCTGACGGGTCGTCGCCCGCATACAGGGCCGACCTTGCGGTCAGCCTTGACCTTGATTGCCCGGCGGGGGGCAATCCCGGCACGACGCGCAAAATCGGGGGGTTCCACACGCTTTGCGCCGATGCGGGCAACATTTCCGGACACCCGCTCTCCGGCCTGCATGCGGGGGACATTCTCCCCGATACGCTGTGGGATATGCTGCACCGTCCGCGTTGCGCGCCTGACGGCATGACCTTTGTGGCCGGCCTGCATCTCTGGGCCGACATCTATCTCCAGTCCGGAAGCGGCGCCGGCACGCGTTCCGCCTTCAACGCCGCCATAACTGTCGGCCGCACCTACATGGACCAAGTGGACGACTTGGCGGCCGTCGGCAAACGTCTCCTTTCCGACGAGGAATTTCAGGTTGCCGCGGCCGGTTCCAACGAACAGGGGCGTATGAATGCGCGCCCGAGCGCCGCGGGCGGGCACACCGACAACAACAACCGCCGTATGCTTTCGGCCCGCGGGCTTGAAGACTGCTGCGGCGCGCTGTGGCAATGGCTGAGCGGGGGCGGCTGGCGGTTTACGGACACCACCGACGGCTACCACCCCATAGCCGTCAACCCTTCCACGGACTGGCCCGGCGGCAAAGGCCAGATATACCACACCGACGGACGCTCCGGATTGATAGGCGGCAGTATGTACGGCAGCGCGAACGCGGTCTGCGGGTCGCGCACCCGCAGCGCCTCCGTCCCGCGCTCCGTCTGCGACGACAAAATTGCCTGCCGGGGTTGCGCGGCACCGGCATGATTCAGTCAATATCCGGCTCCGGCCGCCGGATGACTCCGCCCCTCATCCTCAATGCAAAAGCGGGATTTCCACGCCGTGAGCATACGCAGTCGATTAAACGTTCCCTCCCTGAAGGGAGTGGTTTCAAACCATAAAAGGAGATTTTGATGAAAACATCAGGACAAAAGAAGGGCAAGACCGGCGCGGCAGGCGTCGGGCTTGCCGCTGTAGTGGGCGCGGGGGCCGCGGCGCTGCTGCGGGTCATGATTCCCCAATATGAAGGCGAGGTGTTGCGCGGTTACGCCGACCCCGTGGGGATAGCGACCAAATGCTACGGAGACACGGAAAACGTGGAAATAGGGCGGTTATACAGCCGCGAGGAATGCCTGCGTTCGCTGGAGAAGCGTCTTGCGGACCACGCCGGTCCCGTCGCGGCCTGCGTGCCTGAACTGGCGGGATATACGGACGGAGAAAAAGCCGCGGCCGTGAGCCTGGCCTACAACATCGGCGTTGAGGCGTTTTGCCGTTCAACGGCGGCGCGGAAGTTCCGGGCCGGGGACCGGCGGGCCGCCTGCGCGGCCTTCGGCATGTGGAACAAGGCGGGAGGCCGCGTCCTGCCGGGCCTCGTGCGGCGGCGCGCGGACGAACGCCGCATCTGCGAAAGCGGCCTGGACGCCGGCGTGAGCCGTTCGGACGCCGGCGTGAGCCATCTCGTCAACATCAACTTGGGAGATTGACCATGCACTTTTTGCTGTCGCTGCCTCTTGTGCGGGATCTTGTCCGTCTGATAACGGACCGTTTCTCGACAACGCGGGACGATTCGAGAGACAGGATTCTGGAAATTGAACTGGAAACGGCCCGGCGTGCCGGGCAGCGTCTGACCCCGCGCAAGGCACTGGGGTATCTGGTCGTCTTCGGCTTGGCGCTGGAGCTGGCGCGGCTTTGGGTTGCGCGGCTGGTTCCCGGCATGGACGACTCGCCGGATATTCTGCGGGAACTGCTGCGGCTGGCCGCGGCCCTCTTCGGCCTGGGGTAGGGTATCTTTCGATTACCTGAATTTTCCGGAGGAGGGGCTTGACGCCGCCCGGAAAAACGACTATCTAAAAATCAGACGGGCCGGGAGTGACCCCGGCCTTAGGGCAATCCCCCTGTACGTTTTAGGTACATGTTTCATGCCTCGGTTGGAGTGTCAGTCCTATCGGGGCACTCTCATTACCTCCGGTTGAACCATCCGATGAAGCAGCCGTCGGACGATGTTTACGGATTTCTGAGAAAATCAGTCTTGGGTAAATTGCTGACTATTGCGATCGCCTGTTTTCTGTGCATCCAAAGAGAATGCGGTCTTGTATGGAAAGGTTTGAAAAGCATTTTTTTGTAAAAATTCTCCGAACGTTCATTTTTTGCGTCAACGCAAAAGATTGCCCAGGCCAATTCAGTGCGGCAGACTCGGACTATCGCGTCGATCAACAACAGAGTGCCTGTCCGGCGGGATTGAAATTCAATGCCTACTGCGAGCCTACCCAAGTGTATGGCGGGCACAGAGTGATAGCGGGGCATTTTTCGACGCAAATCGTCGGGGATATCTGTCAGAGGGACAGCGGCCGCACACAATGTGTAAAACCCGATTACCGTCTCCGGTTCGGAAGCGGTACAAGCTGCGATGACTGCGGCAAAGCCCCGGTCCATATCCTGCCGGGCCTGCCGCTGCAGATATGTATCAAGGGCCGGTTCTCCACAGGAGAATGCGGCCCTGTTCATGGTCGATCGCAACGGCTCAAAGACCAGTTTCATTTGCTGACGACCCTGGCGGCGTATTCCTGAAGTGCCTCGTCAATACATAGAGTAGTTTTTTCTGATTTTTCCGCAAGAAGCGCCTCGGCAAGCAGCATCTGATCCTGAACTGCGAGGCGGATAATGCTGTGCTCCTTGATGACGCGCGCTGCCTTTTCCAAGGCCGCGCCGATGAGGAAGTCCGTGCGGGTCCGCCCTTGCATGGCGGCTGCGCGGTCTATGGTTTCCCGCACGGCAAGGGGAATACGGGCATCTATCCTGGACATTGAACTGTCCGATTCGGCTGTTTGCTGCGGCATTGTCGCACCTCCTGCTTTACATCAATACGGTGTTTTCCCGTACGAATCAAGCGATAAACAGCAGGGCGTTTTCCGAGGAGGGGCTTGACGCCGCCCGGAAAAACGACTATCTTAAAACCAGACGGGCCGGGAGTGACCCCGGCCGGCCCTAGGGCAATCCCCCTGTGGTTAAAGTTCCACACGTTTCATGCCCCGGTTGGAGTGTCAGTCCTATCGGGGCACTCTCATTACCTCCGGTTGAACCATCCGATAATGAGCGCCCAGGAGCTTCTCCCTTAAGCACTACGAGAGTAAAATCATGAAAAAGTTAACGAGCTTTCTTTTTTGCTGTGTGCTCATCCTCTCTACAGGCTGCGCAAGCCAATACATGCAGCCCGTAGTACATTCGCCTTCAACGGCACAACTTACGCCTGAACAATCCGCAATTGTGTTCTTTCGAGATACCAGCTTCGGCGGTGCCATACAAGCCCCGATAGCTGAAAGTGTCAATAACAATGTAGCATTTGTCGGCATTGTGTCGGCCAATACAAAACTTCTGCATAAAACCGCGCCTGGGCAACATGTCTATGTTGTCGGCGGTGAGAGTTCAAATCTATTGTTTGCCGACCTTGAACCGCAGAAATTTTACTATGTGCGCGTTGACCCGAAAATGGGATTATGGAAAGCCCGCTTCAAATTTGAACCTGTAATACCGGGTAATGCCGCCGACCTCCCAGACGATCTTGCCGGTTGTAAATGGGTTGCGCCGAACACGGAATCACAGTCGTGGTTCGCTGATAACAAGGCAAGCATGCAGGAAAAACTGAATGATGCGCTGGCGGATGACAAGAAAGAGGGCGCAACGGAACGTGTTAGGCTTAATAAAAACGACGGACTGCCGAATTTGATACAGGATCAAAAGTAACACCTGTTATAGGCAATATATGAGGTGTCTTATATGGCCCAACTTACACAGGAACAACGATTCGACATAGTACAAGCGTCGCTTGATGCCGCCGACCGTGGTGACCACGAGGAGGAACATCGTTTGCTGCTCATGTTGCCTATCGCTCCGCATTTGGCCAAAGCGGCCAAGGATATCTGGGGCAAGGACTTTCTCCTGCAGGGCGGCTATGATCTCTCCGAAGCCGAGGCGGCATATGGAACGGGTTGGCTTGAGCGAGATTCGGAAGATTGCCCTGAAGCATTCATAAAGCAAGCCGAAGGGACGAAGGCTGATATACGAATTTTTGTGAACATCGAATCAATCCACCCTTCGAGCAATAAT
>JAITEY010000091.1 GCA_031281815.1 Desulfovibrio sp.
GTTGTTACTTTATCATTATGGGACTCAATGCAGTCCCATCTTTTTTTCTGTCACATAGCGTTATAGTGAACGCATCCCGCGGACTGTAAACGTATGTAAACAACACGTTGAGTAGGGTACAACTCAACATCTTGATTCTCCAAGAAAAATTATCTGCATAAAGGGTGGATGAAAACAGAATATGATGCCTCCTGTTTCAGACAGCCTTTCCTGCCGTGACTGTAATCACGTGTAAACAATATATTGACCGGCATATAGCTCAATGTCCTATTTTCTCAAGAGAAATTACTGAGTTGGGTGTGGATGAAAACAGAATCACATTCAGAAAACAAACCATCCAAGAACGCGCCTACCGCTGCTTCTCCTAAAATCCTTTCCGGGGGCTGCGGGCAGTAGTGGTCGATCTGAAAAAGGGCCGAAGCAGAGGCCTCAGGGCGAATAGGATGGATGGAAGCGCTTCGTGGCTCCGGCAGCGGCGGCCGATGGCTGCTGTGGGCATTGCTGCAATACGGCCGACAAGGTGGCGCCTGCAGGTCTTGTTGCCTGTGAAAAGCCCAGCCAATACGTTACGGACTCGGCAACGCAACTGCTTCGATACCGGCCTGCGTATCCGCATCGAATGTGCGGATTGTTCTGTAGCGGGTTCCTGCCCTTTGGTTGCACAAACTTCTTGTGATTGACGCAGGAGTGTCATTCATCTCCTTGTCGGCTGTGCTATCCGGGTTTCCGAGGCCGACATGAAGACACGAGCGACACAGCATCTCCAATCCCGTCGAAAAGCGCGCGCGCAGTCTGATTGCTGTGTCTCCGGCATGGTCTTTGCGACACGCATCGGCATAGCACGCTGCTCATTGCTCATTCGAAACAGCCGCATTTTCGCGTTTTATCCCACGCAGTTTCCGCCCTTGCTTTCTTCGAGAAACAAGGTTTTTTTGTTCCACGCCGTAACGTAAGGCCGGAGCCTGCAAGCTTCCGCCTTCACGTTGCGGCACTATTCTTTTTTTGTAGGAGAACCGGTCATGCTGCGTAAACATGCACTGCTGAAATTTCGTGGAGTTGTTGTACGTTGCACGGCATACGCCGTGATTTTGACCCTGTGCCTGCCTCCCGCCGCGGCGTTTGCTCCCGCGCCGGCGCGGGCCGGGGCGTCCCATGCCGCCTATGTGTTGCAGCGGATGAACAGCGCCGAGCGTCAGGCCGAGGTTGAAGAAATGGCGCGCAAAGACGCGGTGTTGCGCGCATCGGGCGAGTACACGGCGGCAAGCGTGAAGGCGCTTGAGGAAAGTCGGAACGCTGCGCTTCCGCCTTCTCCGTCAGGTCGTGTCGGCCCGGAAGCGCCCCTGCCTTCATTGTCGCGCGGAGGTCAAGACTCGGCCGGCTCCGGACGAGATGCCGGGGCAACCGGCCGCGCTTCCAAAAATACCAAGGCGTCACTGCCTAACCGTGTAGTAAACGCGATGCTTCCCGACGGCATCGCCAGCGCTGTGCTGCCCGACGTCCGTAGCGGCAACGCACGGGACAAAGCGCCTCGTCCGCTCTCGTACATACTCATGGAACAGGGCGCGTCTTTTTTGGGTGTTCCGGCCCCTATGCTGCCCGGTGCCGATGAAGGTCTGGGGTTCCATCAGGACGGCACGGTACGCAAAGCGGGCGGTTCCGGTCATGCCGGACCTTCGGACGGAGGCATGCGTGCCGCCGCCTATGCCCGTTCCGGGTTGGGATACGGAGGCTACCTTGACGGGTATGTTCCGTTGTCCGGCATCGGCTACGACCATTTGACGGGGCGTTATGACCTCGCGCGGGACGGCAGGCGCAGTTACGAGCGGCGCTTCGACGGGTTTGACCCGGTGCGCACGGCGCAGGACCGAGTGTTGTCCTGGGGCATCGGCGCATTGAACTCGGCGGGTGAAGCGGCGATGTCCTCTCTTGTGGACAACGGCCGCGTTCGCTTGAACTTCACTATAGATTGGGACGGCAATTTCAGGGGCGAAGGCGATGTTTTGCTTCCGTTTTATGATTCTCAATACACGACCATCTTCACTCAGATAGGCGCGCGGAGCATGGCCGTATCAGGCGGCGAGTCGGACGGTGAAGATCGCTGGATAGGCAATTTCGGCCTCGGGCAGCGCTGGTTCCCGGCAGCGAAGGATGAAGAGGACGCCGGTGACTGGATGGTCGGCTACAACGCGTTCTTTGACAACGACTTTACGCGGTCGCATCAGCGCGGCGGCGTAGGCTTTGAATTGCAATACGACTGGCTGCATCTGGCCTCCAACTATTATTTCCCGCTTTCCGACTGGAAAGGTTCGTATGATTTCGACTCCCGCTTCATAGAGGAACGTCCCGCCGAAGGATGGGACGCCCGCGTCAAGGCGTATGTGCCCTTCTATCGCAACGTGGCGCTCACCGGAGCCTATACACAGTGGTACGGCGACCATGTGGGCATGTTCGGTCACAGCAAGCTGGAAAAAGATCCGCGCGTCTGGTCCTACGGTGTTGAATATACGCCGGTGCCCCTTGTATCCGCTTTCCTCACGCAACGGAGTACGGAGCGAGGCAGATCGGAAACGGAGTACGGTCTGAATTTTACCTATCACTTCGGTATGCCCTGGGATGAGCAGGTGAAGCATTCCAAAGTAGCGGAACTGCGCACAGTTTCCGGCTCTCGGCACGAGTTTGTGGACCGTGAGAATCGTATCATTCTGGAATACCGGGCCAAGAACAGCTACCGCATTGAGTACATGGGATCTGTCGGGCCGAATCTCTTCCGCTTCCGAGTGTTGAACGGTTTTGACGAGTTCATGGCCGGGCAGACTGTGTATGTGACGGCCTCCGAGCCCTATCTGGCCGAAGCCGCGCCTGAGCCGCCCGCGAGCCTGCTCGCCGGGGCAGTGAATTTCCTGGATGAACTGACTTCGATGCGGGCGGCCTATGCAGCGGACCTGCGGAAAAGCTACCGGACAAATCAGCGCGGAGAGTTCGATATTGAATTGACGGGAGCTTCCGGGCCTGTTCAGGTGACGATCCGGGCCGGGGACAACGAGCAGACCTTTGATTTGTTGGATATAGCACCCCCTGTGCCGACCGGTCCGTCAATCAGCATAAAGGAATCCAGCGACGGCCCTGATTTTACCAGCTTCTCCACCGCCTCTTTGAAGGCCGCGGTAATCGGTTCGGACGGCAAGGCTTTACCCGGAGCGACGGTAACCTGGAGCATCTTTGACGCGGACAACAGCGCCAATAAGGCGGTTGTGTCAGGTTATACAAGCCGTAAAACCGGCCTTGCCTGGGGAACTGCCGCCACCACTAGTCCCGGCACTGATCTGACCGCGACCGAGACCTCCACCACGGACAGTTTTGGCAACGCATCCATAAATCTGACCGACATTATGGGAGAGCGCAAAGTGTACGTGCAGGCCATGGTGACGATTGACGGGACTGAATACTCCCTTACCCCGGCGAAGGAGATATCGTTCGGGGCCGGGCCGTTGTCCAAGTTTAGTATTCCTGCTGGCGGGATACAAAATGCGAAGTGGGCGGATAATTATCCTCTATCCAGCGCAGGCTCTTTGCCCGCTGCCGCGTTGTGCGGGAAGACTCCGACCGGCTTTACTTCATGGGGAGCCGGTAACTACACTAATGATACCGGTTTGCCTTCGCGTGAAGAACTGCAAGCGGTGTCCGGCTCTACCGGCCAAGGAGCGGCTTTAGCGGCCGGGTGGCTCGGCAACAACTACTGGACCGGTGAGGCCGACAGCGCCTACAACGCGTACTACGTGTACCTCGGCGATGGCTACGGCGCCTACGGCGGCGTCAACAGCATCCGACCGGTTGTCTGCCGTCGGTAGTTTCAGGGTATTTTATGAGCAGAGATATGATGATTGAACGTGCCTTAAAAGGTCTGTCCATCCTTGCCCGCGTGGGTTAAGCAGAAGGCACAAAAACCAGGCCCAGAGCCACAACCAAGGAGGACAGACCAATGAAGAA
>JAITEY010000099.1 GCA_031281815.1 Desulfovibrio sp.
TACATGCGGCTTTCCGCGACCTGGGCCAGCGCGCGCACCTCGCTTCCCGGCAGGACCGACTGCAATTGGGCCGTGATGTCTTCAATGGGGCACCCGGAGCAGAGGGCGGCTACTTCAAGAAAGGAGGCCCGGCCCGGTTTCCCGGCCAGCTCCTGGGCCAGGGACAGGGGGACGAAGAGCACGGTGTCGTCGTCGTTGCCCGTGGGTTTGAGTATGCCGGCGACGCGCAGTTCCCGCCCGTCCGCGCGCAATGTCCGCCCGGTACGCAGCCCCAGTTTTTCCGCCGCCGTCGCGCCGACAAGGACTGCCGTTGCGTCGTCGCCCCGGGGGAACTCTCCGTCCGTTTCCCAATAGCCTTTCAGTTGCAGTTCCTGTTCCCAATCCACGCCGACCAGGGCCGCCGCCCGTCCGTCGATGCGCGCAACGGCGAGCATCTTGGGGGCGACGACGGCAATGTTGGCGCGCAACGGCACGGAGTCCACGGCGGGCAGCGCCGTGCCGAGGTTGATCGGTTCTTCCCCCATGCTCACGTCACCCAGCGAATAGCCGCCGTAGCTTATTTTCAAGGTTTCGTACCGGGGCGTTATCAGGATGTTGGCGCCGTAGCGGATGAGTTTTTTTTCAAAATTGTCGGCAATCAGCGTGGAAACTTCGTACAGGCCGGACATGGAGGCCAGCCCGAGCGTGAACACCGCCGCAAGCAGGAGCGAGCGCATCCATTTGGCCTTGATGTGGCGCGCCGGCAAAGTCAGAAGGTTCACTTGCGGTTCTCGGGAAAATATTCCGCCGCGGACAGCACTTCCAGTACGGTCAGGACGACCGAAGAGCCGTCTTCGGCGAAGTTCAGGGGATGGGGATTGCAGCCTCCGACCAGGATGCCTATGCGGTGCAGCGGGAAGCGGCGTCCGCAGTTGAGGCAGAGCATGGCGCCGTCTTTCAGCGTATAGCCTTTGCCTTCGTCCCGGCACACCTCGCAGGCGTCGGCGGCGACCCGCACCTTGCCCTGCCCGTCGCGCGCAACAAAAAAACGTACCGCGTTGCCGCCCGCCCGGTACAGATAATGTTCGGCGCTTGTCACTTTCAGCTTGGAAACGTCCACGATGATTCTGCCGTCGACGGCGGTCACCTTTTGCGGCCCGCCGAAAAAGCTCGGCAGAGCCCCGGCCGGAGACGCGTACAACATGAACAACAACGCAACGCCGAGCATCCGACGCATAGTTTTCTCCCTAAAATGTTCTTTACCGCCGCTGCTCCGCGTGCCCGTGGCCGGAGGCCGCCTTCCGGCCGTCCGCGCCGGCCTCGACGTTGCCTTCCGGGTTTTCCGGCGTATAGAGCAGTATGCCGTTTTCGTTGACGGCAACAAGAGGGGTGAAGGTTTTCAGAAAAACGGCTTCCGGTATGAGCAGATAGGAAGGGCGGCTCAGGTTGTCAAGCATGAACAGGCGGTCGCCCGCATAGACTGCCAGCACTGCGTGATATGCGCTGCGGCCCCTATCGTACACAAGCAACATCCACATGTTTTCCGCGGACACGCCGAAATTGCGCAGAGCCATGTACTTGACGACGGCGTAGTCTTCGCAGTCCCCGCCGTTGTTGCGTACAAATTCCTCCGGCGTCGCCCAGTATTCTTCCTTACCGTATGTGTTCGTGTCTTTTTTCGACGGCCAGCCGTTGAAAAAGCCGTTGATGTGACGCAGGGCGTCCTCGGCGGACAGGTCGGGCATTTTGGCGGCGAGCTTTTGCCATTGCGCGAGACGTTGCTTGTCGAAGTTCGGGTGCGGCGTGAAAAAGCGTTCCCGGTCATGCTCCCGCATGATGCGGTCCCAGGCGGCCTGCAGGGGTTTCGCTTCTCCGTTTTCGGCAGGCCGCATCGTATAGCCGCGCAGGCGCAGTTCGCCCGGCGCGCGGGGGCCGGAGGTTTCCGCGGCCCAGTCCTTGTCCGCCGCAACGAACGCGGCCTGGTTTTGCGCGGCAGCGGCCGGGTTTTGTTCAGCGCGGGCCGGGCTTTGCGCGGCAGCGGCCGGGCTTGGCTCGGAGCGGGCCGGAAGAGTATGCCGGGGGCCGTGTTCGCCGTTTGAGTCTTCCGTTTCCGCGCCTGCCGCACTTGCAGGCGCGGCGCACAGAGCGAGAAAGAGTATCGCCCCAGACGCGGCGCGCAGGGTGAGCATAACCGTCGCCGTCGCCAGGCGTCGAACGCGCGCAAACGCCGCCCCTACCGCCGCCGGCTCCGGCCTGTACAGACAGCAGGCCGTCAAGCAGCGGCGGACGCGCGCCGCCGTCACGCGCCGGTCCCCGTCGCGCCCACGGCGCTGCGCAGGGCGCCGGCCAGAGGGAGATCCCCTCGGCCCGGCAGGAGCCAGTCGGAAAACACCGGCCGGTATCCGAGCTTTTCCAGATCGGCGGCCATTTCGGCCACGCTTCTGCCGTCGCTTATCGCAAACTGCACGTTGTTTTTCGGTGCCGGACGGGCGTAGCCGCCGACACCGGTACAGACGCCGGCGGAAAGTCTGGTCACGCCCAAAGGCAGGAGTTTGTCGCGCATAAAGGCGTTTTCCCGCGTGGACAGGGTAATGCAGGCGTGGGGCATGAAGCAGCGCAGGGCGACGAGAGCCTGCACGAAGTCGCGGTCGGCAACGGGCGAGGGGCGGAAGGCGCTGTCGGCTTCCGCAGGGCGGATGCGGGGCAGGGAAAAGCCGATTTCCAGACCGGGGAACCTGCGTTGCAGAAAAAGGGCGTGCATGCCGGTCATAAAAATATCGCCGCGCCAGTCCCCCAACCCGAGCAGTGCGCCGAGGTTGACACTGCGCATTCCGGCGGCGGCGGCGCGTTGCGGAGCGTCCAGACGGTAGGCGAAGTCGCGTTTGGGGCCGGCCGGATGCAGTCGGGCGTACAGTTCCGGGTCGTAGGTTTCCTGAAACATGGTCATGCCGTCGGCACCGGCGCGGGCGATGCGCGCGTAGTCTTCAACGCTCTGGGACGGCACTTCTATGCCGACGGAACTGAAGCGCCGGGCCAGCACGGCCACGGCGGCGGCGATGTAGTCCGCGCCTGTGCGCTTCGGCGCGTCGCCCGTCAGGGCGAGAACCCGGCGCAGCCCGGTGGCGTGCAGAGCCTCGGCTTCGGCCTCGATTTCTTCCGGCGTCAGCGCCCTGCGTTTGAGGGCCGACCCGGCGTGGAAGCCGCAGTAAACGCATCTGTTGGTGCAGTAGTTGGCGAGATAGAGGGGGGCGAAAAGCTGACGGGCGCGGCCGAAGCGGCGCATGGTTTCGTCCCGTGCGCGCCGGGCCGCGGCTTCGAGTTCGCCGCCCGCCGCAGGGGAGAGGAGTACGGCAAAGTCTTTTGCATTAAGCGTGTCTTTGTCGAGGGCGCGGCGCACATCGCCCGGTCCGGCCGCGGAGACGCTCTCCGCGAACAGACGGGCGCAACCGGCGCGCACGGGGACAAAGCCGTCCGCAAGAGGGCTGTAAACGTCGTCATTGCCCACGGCGTCAACCCCAGGTCGACGGTCTTGCGGCAATCCCGCGACGTGGGTCGCGGGAATACGTCGAAGATTGCATCATGTGTCCAAAAATCCGGTCAGGGTTCCCTCGTCGGGCGAGGATGCGGCGCTCCCCCGTTCGAGCACTCTGCCGAGTCCGGCCAGACGGGCGGCCCGGCCGGCGGCGACGGCCCGGCCGAAGGCTGCCGCCATGCCGACGGGGTCGGCGGCCGTGGCCACTGCCGTGGTCACAAGACAGGCGGCCGCGCCGTGTTCCATGGCTTCACAGGCCTGGGTAGGGGCGCCGATGCCCGCGTCGACGATAATCGGCAGGTCGATTTCCTCAATGAGTATGCGGATCAGTTCCTTTGTCTGCAAACCGCGGGTGCTGCCTATGGGCGCGCCCAGGGGCATGACGGCCGCCGCCCCGGCGTTGACCAGATCGCGGGCCACATACAGGTCGGGGTTGATGTAGGGCAGGACGACGAAGCCTTCCGAGGCGAGGATTTCCGTGGCCTTGGCCGTTTCATACCCGTCGGGGAGCAGATTCCGGGGGTCGTTGATCACTTCTATTTTTATCCGGTTGCCGGCGCCGCAGGCCGCGGCCAGACGGGCTATACGCACGGCTTCCGCGGCATTGCGCGCCCCTGAGGTGTTGGGCAGGAGGCGCACGTCGGCGGGAATATGGGCTAGGATGTTGTCCGCGTTGTGGCTGAGGTCGATGCGGCGCAGGGCCACGGTAATCACGCGCGCGCCCGAGGCCCGGAGCAGATCGGGGATCAACTCTTCGCGGCCCAGTTTGCCCGTGCCCAGAAAAAGGCGGCTTTCAAGGCGTTCGCCGCCGAGGATCAGAGGATCGCCTGCTGTATCATCGGCCGGGACCGTTTGTGTCGACGCTTGCTGCATAACTTGTCGCCCTTGTGCACGCGGACTGCGCGCTCCCTGCGGAACGTATCAGCCGCCGCCCACGAAACGGATTAACTCGACGACGTCGCCGCCCGCGAGGCATGTTGCCGCGTAGTCCTTGCGGTCTATCACGTTGCCGTTGAGTTCCGCAACCACGGCCTGTTCCGCGAGGGCGAGTTCGTCCAGCAGTTCGGACAGAGTGCGGGCGGCGGAGGCGCGCTTTTCCCCGTTGACGACGAGTTCGCGAGTATCCATGCGAAGCGCTCCGGCAGCGACAATGTCCCGCAGGTCTTTGTCGGCCTGTTCACGCGTTCGTGCAGCGCGTTGACGATATTTCAGGCATGAACGACGGCCGTTGCACGCCTTTCGTCGGGTTGCCGCGTTTGTTCAGCCCGGCGGCGGCATTGCGGGGCCGGCTATTTACCTTTCAGCGCGGCGACGACCTGCTTGACGGTTTCTTCGGCTTCTTCCGTGGGCACCTGGCAGGTTCCGACGCGCAGGTGGCCGCCGCCGCCGTAATTCAGCATGAGGCTGCCGATGTCCGCGGTGCAGCTGCGGTTCAGGATGGAGTGGCCGACGGTGAGCACAACATTTTGTTTTTTCAGGCCCCAGATGACCTGTACGCTGACGTTGCATTTCGGGAAAAGAGCGTACACCGTAAAGCGGTTGCCTGCGAATATTTCCTGCTCGTTGCGCAGGTCGATGAGGATGACGTTGTCGTGGATGGTCGACGTGCGTTTGAGCATGGCTTCAAAGTCGCGCTGTTGCGCGAAATAACGTTCCGTGCGTTGCTTGACGTCGGGGATTTCCAGAATTTCCTCGGCGGATTTTTCGGAGCAATACCCTATCATGTCCAGCATGAGCTGGTAGTTGCTGACGTCATAATCCCGGTACCGGCCGAGGCCGGTGCGCGGGTCCATGATGAAGCCGAGGAGGATCCAGCCTTTGGGGTGGGTGATTTCCTCGGCGGTGAGCCGCCCGCTGTCCACTCTGTCGACGCTTTCCATAAGGTCGTCAAGTTCGGCGGGAAACTTGGCGTGTCCGCCGAAGTGCTCCCAGATGACGCGGGCGGCGCTGGGGGCGATTTTGGCGCTGCCTTTGAATTCCACATTGCCCAGGCGTTCGTTTTCGCTGCTGTGGTGGTCGAACCACATGCCGCAACCGGGAGTGAAAGGCACATTGGCCAGAATGTCGTCTGCGGTGATCTCGATCAGACCGTCCTGAATGTCTTTGGGATGGGCGAACTTGTATTCGTCGATGAGGCCCAGTTTTTTCAGCAGTACGGCGCAGGCGAGGCCGTCGAAATCGGAACGGGTGACCAGACGCATGGTTGTCTCCTTGGAAAAAATCGGCTAGGGGGTTGCGGCGCATGTCGCGGACGGCGCCGGTACGCGCTTTGCTTCTGCCGGGTGAGAACGCCTCGGGGCCGCATCCGGAGCGGCCGGCGCTTGACCCGGCACGAGGCGGGGTTGCTCCGCGTGTCGAACGACGGACGCATACGTTCTTTGCCGTATAGCGCCGACCGCGCGCTTTGGCAAGCCCGCGGGCGGGAAGCGCGCGGCGCGGGAGTCCCGCTCCCGCGCGGAGGGTTTGAGGGAGTGTCCACCTTGAAAAAACAACGCGTGCCAACATCTCGTACCGAGTAACATCTGTTTTTACGCCTCCGGCGGCCGGGGCGCTGCCCCCGGACCCTCGGCCTGAGCCGGCGCAAGGCCGAACATTGAAACATTGCAATGTTGATGTATATGCCTCCGGCGGCCGGGGGAAATGATTTCCCCCGGACTCCCTCATCGGGGCTGATGCGAAAATTTATACGTTACACGGTACTCCGGAGTTTCCCTGGAAATTATGAAGATTCGGCAGATATCGGCCGCCTGCAACGAATTGCTGCGCGCCGGGCGCAACGATGAAGCCGCCGCCCTGGCCGAAAGCGCCGCGGCTTCTTTCCCGGCGGAGCCTGTCTGGCCCATGCTCGCCGCCCGCGCCCACTCGGCGGCCGGCCGCCACAAAACAGCGCTTGATTTCGCTCAGGCGGCCGCCCGCGCCCGCGCAACGGCAGGACACCGAGAGACGGCTCCTGCTCCCGCCGAGGTGACCGCCGCAACGGCCGACCTGTGGTGCGCCCTCGGCCTTGCCGCCCTGGCGGACCGCGCATGGCCTCAGTCCGAGCGCGCCCTTGCCGAGGCGGCGCGCCTGGACCCGGACAACCCCGACATCCCTCCGCATCTGGCTGCGGCCCTGCAGTCCCTGCACCGGCCCGACGAGGCCGCCGCCTGGTACCGCAAAGCGCTGACCGCCGCTCCCGGCGATATGCCGCTCCGCCTCAACCTCCTGCTCTGCCTGCTCGCGGACGGCAAAACGGACGAAGCCGAAAGCCTGCTGCGCGCATGGCCTGAACCTCCTCCCGGAACGCCGTGCCTTGAGCGCGTTTCGGCCCGCGCGCATCTTCTGGAGGCAAAGGGCCGACATGAGGAAGCCCTGGCCCTTCTGGAGACTCCGGAATTTGTTTCCTGTGCGGAGAGCGGCGGCATCGTCGACCCGGCCCGCGTCCATGCCCTGCGCGGACGCCTTCTCTACGCTTCGGAGCGCTTTGCCGAGGCCCGGGCGGCATTCGAGGCTGCCCTGCGCGTCGCCCCGGATTCCCCGGATGCCGCCAATGCCCTGGGTTCCCTGCTGCTGCGCGAGGGGCGCGGGGAGGATGCCTCGGCGCTTTGGGACGACTTTATCCGGAACAACGGGCCCACGCCGTTACTTGAGGCCCGCAAGGCCCTGGCGATTCCGCCCGTCCCGGCGTCAGCCGCCGAAATAGAGGAAATACGCCGCAGGATGGCGGATTTTTTGCGGGATGCCGAAGCCTTGCCCATCTTGGGCCACCCCTTGGCGGTCATGGGCCTACCGCCCTTTTCGCTGGCGTTTCACGGTAAAGACGACAAGGAGCTTTTGCGGGCGCTGGCGGAGTTCATGCTGCGCCATACAACGTTGTCCGGCCGGGCGGAACCGGCCGCCGCCGGTCCGGTCCGCAAGGCGGACGATGTCCGGCGGCGCGCCGCGGCGCTGCGTTCTCCGTCGAAACGCCGCATCGGCTTCATTTCCGCCCACTTCGGCAATCACACCGGCATGTCGTATTTTTTCCGGCTGCTGGAAAGGCTGTGCCCGCGTCTGCCCCATTGCCGCATTCTCGAGTTTCCCCAGAAAGACAATCCCTACCGGCGCGCTCTGGCGGAACGGGCGCCGCTGATCACCCTGCCCGGCAACCTGGAGGGGGCGAGGGCGGCCGCGGCGGCCTTGGATTTGGACATCCTGGTGTATCTCGACCTGGGCATGGACCCCCTGACCTGGGCTCTGGCCTTTTTCCGTTCGGCGCGCCTGCAATGCGCCCTGTACGGGCATCCCATGACCACGGGCATACCCGCCCTGGACATTTTTTTGACCCCCGCCTGTATGGAGCCGGAGGGAGCGGAGGCCTTGTACAGCGAGGAACTGCGGACGCTGCCCTGCCTTCTGAGCGGGTTTACGCCGCCTTCCGCGCCGGCGGCCGGGCCGAGGGAAAAACGCAGGGGCCGGGTGTATCTGTGCGCCCAAAGCCTGTTCAAGGTTCACCCGGACATGGACGCAATGTTGGACGCCGTACTGCGCGAGGATGCCGAAGCCGAACTGCGTTTTTTCGTTTCCGCGCGGGACCACGAAACGCGCGCCTTTCAGGAGCGCCTGCGGCGGAGCCTGGGCGCTTCGGCCGCGCGCGTGCGCCTGCTTCCCCAATGTTCGGAAGCCGCGTTTATCGCTGCCCTGCGTGACGCGGACCTTGTGCTGGATACCCCGCATTTCAGCGGCGGCAGCACGTCGTACAAAGCGCTGGGCGCGGGGGTGCCGGTGCTGACCATGGAAGGCGCCTTCATGCGCGGACGGCAGACGGCGGGATTGTATCGCTTTGCGGCCGCATCGGCGTCGTCGCCCGGCCCGGACTGCTTTGACGGTCTGATTGCCCGCTCCCCGGCGGAATACTGCGCTAAAGCCCTTGAACTGGCCCATTCCCCGGACAAGCGGCATGAACTCGGCAGAGTATCGGCGGCGCTCGGTCCCCGCCTGTTCGAGTGCGGGGATTCCGTCGACGGCCTGGAGTCTTTCCTGCTTTCCTCCGATAGTTTCTCTTGAAATAGTACATTTTTTTGCCTACGCTGAAAAAACCTGCGATGCTTTCATTTTGCAATGTTCTTGTAACGTAGAGGACACATAACTTTCGTATCGTACCGGAGAAAAGAAAAGAATACTCACAAGATATTGGAAGCGTCCGTAATGTTGCCCAAAATCCGTTATGAAAGACAAGCGTCTTGCCTCACTGTCTCCGAACCAAGAAATGCTCAAAGCAACACCCTGTGAAGCCCGGCGCTTGTCGTTCCCGGAGCGGCATCCGGATACAGACCTAACTACAGCAAGGAGAATTTTCAGTATGCAAGTTGTTATGCAATATAATGACCGTCAAAACCTTGAGAGAATTTTACAATTATTTCTTATAAAAACAGTATATCAGCCTATTGTATCGTTAACAGATGGGAGCATATTCGGCTATGAGGCCTTAAGTAGAATATCAAATAATGAAATCAATATAAATATTGAAGAATTGTTTAGAATTGCCGATAAAATGAATAAGTCATGGGAACTCGAAACATTATGCAGAACAAAATCTCTCGAAAATTGTATGCGTATAGGAGAGAAAAAACTTTTCATCAATGTAAATCCAAATATAATTTATGATAATAGGTTTAAAAAAGGGTTTACAAAAAATATATTGAATGCCTATGGATTTGGTGCTGACAATATAATATTTGAGATAACTGAACATAGTGCCGTTGTAGACAATAATGCCTTCCTGACGTCACTCAATCATTATAAAAGCCAAAACTACGGCATAGCGATAGATGATGTAGGTTCCGGCTACTCCGGCCTCAATGTCATCACGAATGTCAGACCGGATTTTATAAAGCTTGACATGAGTCTTATCAGAAATATCGATAAAGACGAAACTAAACGAGCCCTATGTAAGGCAATGATTGATTTCGGCAAAAATGCGGGTATTAAGCTGATTGCCGAAGGGATAGAGACTGAAGAAGAACTGTCAACACTCATAAAATTGGATATCAGTTTCGGTCAAGGATTTTTTTTGGGTATCCCACAGGAGTCATTCGAAGATATAGCGCCTGAAAAAGTCAAAATAATAACAAAATGCCGTGCCAAAAATTATATAAAAAATATAAGAAGTTCTGTATATCCTATAGTAGGGCATATATCTAAACCGGGATATACTTTTCCATCCAATAAAAATGCAGACAGCATTTATGAAGTATTACGTCTTAACCCTACCATTACTGATTTTTCTATAGTCGATGAAGGCGTTACTGTGGGAGTTATGACAAGAACAGAATTAAATGAAAGATTTAGCGGTAGATATGGATACAGTCTTCATTCAAAGAAAAATATCCGACAATTAATGAATCCTGATTTTTTAAAGGTAAATTATAACATGCCTGTCGAGCAAGTATCACGACTTGCCATGCAAAGGCCGTATGAACAATTGTATAAGCCCATCGTCGTAGAAGAAGAAATGAAATATTTCGGCATGGTAACAATCAAGGATTTACTTGATGCCTGCACAAAAGTTGAAGTGGATATCGCCAGACATTCCAATCCTTTAACCGGGTTGCCGGGCAACTTATTAATTGAAAAAGAAATCTTGAGCCGCATATTCAGGGATCGTCCATATTGTATTACCTATTATGATATTGATAATTTCAAAGCATATAACGATGCGTACGGCTTCGACAACGGGGACAGGATGCTCTCACTTGTCGCGGATATTCTCAAAGATTGCGCCGTGAAAGATGAATTTATCGGGCATATCGGCGGCGATGATTTTATTGTTATCTGCGATTATCATGAAGGAGAAGATTATTGTGAATCGGTGATAAATCAGTTTTCTTCAAGAGTCACATCGTTATATCGTGACGAAGATTTGAAAAACGGGCATATAATATCGAAAAATCGGCAAGGTGTAACAGAACTCTTCCCAATCGCAAGTTTATCTATTGCCGGGCTCTCGAATAAAACAAATACATACAAAGATATTGATAGTTTTTCAAAAGATATCGCTCAGCTTAAAAAGAAGTGCAAGAGGCAGGTGGGTAATTACTTTGAAGTAATTTAATTCCCGGCGGCCGGGGCGGAAAACGCGCCGGCGGACAGAACCGGCGGCAAACGGGGACGACGCATCATGACCGAACGCCTGTCGGGAAATCCTCCTGTTGCGTTTTTGCCTTTTCGCAGGGAGATTTTTTGTTCTTTACTCTCCCCTCCGACTGTGCCAGAATACAGTGTTTGGGCACAGGGCCGCAAAGCACGCCTGTTGCGGCCGGTCCCCCGCCGTGTTCCGAAGGGCGCATCCGGGTATTGCTTGGAGCGGCTTAAGCGATTTGCGGCAGGGGCGGGACGACCCGCCGGTCGCGTTCCGGGAGCAGAGCGATGAGCGATATCCGTTGGCGGCACAAGGACCTGCTGGATACGGCAGAGCTTTCCGCCTCCGAAATTACCTGTCTTTTGGATATGGCGGAACGTTTCGACGAAATCAACGCGCGGCCGGTCAAAAAAGTGCCTACCTTGCGCGGCAAGGGTGTCGTTCTGTTTTTCGCCGAACCCAGCACGCGTACGCGCACCTCCTTTGAAGTCGCGGGCAAGCGGCTTTCCGCCGACACGTACGCGCTTGCGACATCCGGCAGCAGCATCACCAAGGGCGAATCGCTCCGGGACACGGCCCTGACCCTGCAGGCCATGGCCCCGAACATCATCGTCATCCGCCATTCCGTGAGCGGCGCGGCCGCTTTTCTTGCCGAACGCCTGTCCTGCTCCGTGGTCAATGCCGGGGACGGACGCCACGCCCATCCGACCCAGGCCCTGCTGGACGCCTTTACCCTGCGCAGGCACTGGAAGGGCGACATGCGCGGCAAACGCCTGCTCATCGTCGGCGACATAGCGCACAGCCGCGTGGCGCGTTCCAACGTGTTTCTCTGGCAGAAGTTCGGCGTGGGCGTGCGCGTCTTCGGCCCCCGCACTCTGCTCCCGCCGGGCATCCGCGACTGGCCGGTCGAGGTGCACGACAACCTGGACGAGGCCCTTGCCGGGGTGGACGCGGTGATGGCCCTGCGTCTGCAGCTTGAACGGCAACAGGCCGGCTTGTTGCCCGACCTTTCGGAATATGCCCGGCATTTCTGCATCGGCATGAGGCATCTGGAAAAAGCCGCGCCTGACGCGGTAGTGCTGCACCCCGGCCCCATCAACCGCGGACTGGAAATCGCCTCCGATCTGGCGGATTCCGGCCGGAGCCGCATCCTGGATCAGGTGGCCGCCGGGGTCGCCGTGCGTATGGCCGTGCTGTTTACCCTGGGCATGCGCGGCACGTCAATGCAGGAAGCCTTTGAGGAACCCGGACAAGGGGCGGCAGGCGCATGACGGACGACAAAACGTGCGGCGGACACATAACCGGGCCTTGCCCGGAACGGCCCGACGGAGAACGGAACACCCTGTTTTTGGAACGTGCCCTTGTCTGCCCGGGGATACCGGGCATGGGCGGCGGTGAATGCGACGTGTCGGCGCGGGACGGGAAAATCGTCGCCTGCGCCCCGCACGGAGAACTGGAGCCGCCCCCGGACGCGGAGCGCATACCGTGCGGCGGAAAACGCCTTTTTCCCAGTTTTCTGGATGTCCACACGCACCTGCGCGACCCCGGCCGTGAATATAAGGAAGACATCGGCACAGGTCTGGAGGCTGCCGCGCACGGGGGCTTCGGGGCGGTCATGGCCATGGCCAACACCGACCCCGTCAACGACAGGGCCGCTGTTACGGCGTATATGACGGCAAAGGCCGCCCGCCTGCATCCGCACGGCCCGCGCCTGTACCCCGTGGGCGCGCTGACCGTGGGTCTGGCCGGGAAAGCGCCGGCCCCTATGGGCGAACTGGCCGCCGCCGGCTGCATCGCCTTTTCCAATGACGGCAAGGGCGTTGCCGACACGGAGACTTTTCGCCGGTGTATGGAATACGCCGCCCAATGGGGGCGCATCGTCATAGACCATTGCGAAGACCCTTCGCTCGCGCCCGGCGCGCTCATGAACGAAGGCGCCGTTTCCGGGCGCGCCGGCATCCCCGGCGTGCCGACCGTCGCCGAAGCCCTGCATGTCGCAAGGGACATTCTCCTTTCCGAATACCTGGATCTGCCCGTCCATCTCGCGCACATAAGCTGCCGGCAGTCCGTGGAACTGTTGCGTTTCGCGGCGGAGCGCGGCCTCAAGGTCAGCGCCGAAACCTGTCCGCACTACCTGCTGCTCGACGACGGCCTGCTCGAAGGTTTCAACGCCGCGGCCAAGGTCAATCCTCCCCTGCGCAGCCGCGAGGACGTGCGCGCCTTGCGCGGGGCCGTGCGCGACGGCTTGATCGGCATCTTTGCCACGGATCATGCCCCCCATGCCGCGCACGAAAAGGAACAGCCCCTGGATCAGGCCCTTTGCGGCTTCATCGGTCTGGAAACGGCCCTGCCCCTGACCTATACCCTGGTGCGCGACGGGCTGCTGAACGAAGCCGCCTTCACGCGCATGTGGCACAGCGCCCCCGCCGCCGTGTTCGGCATCCCCGTCAACAACTTCGCCCCCGGCGATCCCGCGGATTTTTTCCTCTTCGACCCGGACGAGGAATGGACTGTCTGCCGCGACACCATACACTCCAAAAGCCTGAACACGCCCTTCCTCGGCCGGCGCCTGCGCGGCAGAGTGACCGCCCACTGGCTTGGAGGACGCCGCGTAGTGTGATATACTGCGCGCCGACGCGCCGGACGCAGGCGGATTGCTCCACTGTTTTCGCCCCGCGGGGCACCGTCCGCTTCACGAAACGCAACGGCGCGGCCGCGGCGCTGTTGCGCCCCGGCATACAACGCACAGGAGGACGCAATGCCGCAACCGTCGTTCAAGGACGCCCTTACCTTGTGCAAGTCCGTCATGCGCAACGGCTGGGACGCCCATGTGGTCAATACTCCCCTGCAGCACGACCTTATGGAGAAGCTGGATTACTGCGCCGTGGACATCGCCGCCGACGCGCCGGTGGAAGAACTGAAAAAAATCTTTCCCGGCTTCCGGGTCGATACTGAAGGACAATCCGCCGCCCTGCTCGGATTGCTGGAAGAAAACGGCTGCCTGTACCGTTTTTATCTTATGAACATTGCCGAGGCCACGCGCCCGGAGAACTCCCTGACCAGGCTCACGCCGACCATGCTCGGCAACATGCGCCGGCTGGGACGTCTGCCGAACAGTCTGGTCAGCGGCATGTCCACCCTGTCGCCCGTAAACAAGAGCGACACCGGCTTCGAGGATTTTTCCTGCGGGCAGGTGCGGTTCACCGGGCTGCCCGATGAAACGCTGAGCACGAACTACCTGCTCGCCTTCCGCGCCTTCCGCCATGCCGCGAGCCTGAACCTGCCCATAGACCCCAACACCTGGATAAGCATCGTGCGCTCCGCGCAGCGCATCCTGGATTATGTGCCCAGCCGCAGCATCATGGAAGAATGGCGCAAGGTCGAGGCGCCGGACATGTGGAAATTCGTGCGTATGCTCTTCGACAGCCAGATACTGCACGGCCTGCTGCCGGAACTGGCCGCTCTTTTCCGCGTGCGCCAGACGAGAAACGACAGCGGCATGGAAGAAAACGTCCTTGACCACTCCATTGAATGCGTCCGCCGCTATCCCGAGGATAAATTCCATTACGACTGGTACGGCACCTTTGCCATGCTCATGCACGACGTCGGCAAACTCTATACGGCCGAATTTTATCAAGGCCGATGGACATTTTACGAACATCACCGCATAGGCGCGGAAGTCACGCGCAAAATTCTGCGCCGCCTGCATATGTTGCCCGAAGATATCGAGCTTATCTGCCATCTTGTGCGCCATCACATGCGTTTCAAATTCATGATGACGGACAAGGGCATACGCCGCTTCAGAGCACTGGAGGAATACCCGCGCCTCATAGAAATGAGCCGCGCCGACATCAAGGCCAGAGACGACAACTATACGGCCTTCAACCACAACAACAAGTATCTGGAACGCGCCGAACTGCCGGAACAGATGCTGGAACCGCTGCTCAACGGCAACGAAATAATGGTGTTCACCGGCCTCAAGCCGGGACCTATGGTCGGCCATATCCGCAACTCCCTGCTGACCGCCCAGATAGCAGGTGAAGTCACCAACCGCGAAGAAGCCGCGGCTTTCGTCCGGGCCATGGCCCAAGCCGGGGATTAGGGAAGTGCCGATTGAATGGGGCTCCGCCCCAAACCCCGCCGGGGGAAATGATTTCCCCCGGACCCCCTCATCGTGGACACACATACTCAAAGTTGAAACGCTCCAGGAATCGCATATGAACCCTGCGTTTACCGTAGACGAACTGCTTGCGGCGTACTTCGACACCGTCCCCGATCCCGGCAACCCCGCGCAACGGGTGAGCTTCGGCACATCCGGGCACCGTGGCTCATCCCTGAACGGCAGTTTCACGGAACGGCACGTCCTGGCCGTTACCCGCGCCGTATGCGATTACCGCCGGCTCAAGGGCATCAACGGCCCGCTGTTCATGGGTCGGGATACGCACGCCCTGTCCGGGCCGGCCCAGGATACGGCCCTGGAGGTGTCGGCGGCCTGCGGGGTGAAAACGCTTATCCAGGCGGGCGGCCTGCCGACGCCGACCCCCGTCGTCTCTTGGGCCGTCATAACGCATAATACCTCAGGCGCGGGGTCCACAGCCGACGGCATCGTGATAACCCCCTCGCACAACCCGCCCGAGGACGGCGGCTTCAAGTACAATGAACCGCACGGCGGACCGGCCGGGGAAGAGGTCACGGCCTGGATTGAAAAGCGCGCCAACGCCTACCTCGCCGACGGCAACAAAGGCGTCGAACGGGCGTCCGCCGGACGCAGGCGCGCCTTTGTCGAGGAAGTCGACCTTATCGGCCCCTACGTCCGCGCCTTGGGCGATGTCGTGGACATGCGGGCCGTCGCCGCTTCCGGCCTGCGCCTGGGCGCCGACCCTCTGGGCGGCTCGTCCCTGCCCGTCTGGGAGCGGGTGGCCGCCGAATACGGCCTCGCGCTTACCGTGGTCAACACCGAACTCGACCCGCTTTTCCGCTTCATGCCTCCGGACCATGACGGCAAAATCCGCATGGACTGCTCCTCCCCCCAGGCCATGGCCGGCCTCATCCGCTCGGCCGCGGGCTTTGATCTCGCCTTCGGCAACGACCCGGACGCCGACCGTCACGGCATCGTCACCCCCAAAGGGCTGATGAACCCCAACCACTACCTTGCCGCCGCCGTGGATTATCTGCTGCGGCACCGTCCGGGACACCCGGCGGGCGCTGCCGTGGGCAAGACCTGCGTCAGCACCGGACTGATAGACCGCATCTGCGCCCGGCGCGGCGCGCCGCTGTATGAAACTCCGGTGGGCTTCAAATGGTTTGTGGAAGGGCTGGCGAACTCCGCGCTGCGCTTCGGCGGAGAGGAAAGCGCCGGCGCGTCCTTTCTGCGCCGCGACGGCAAGGCCTGGACCACGGACAAAGACGGCATCATCTTGAACCTGCTGGCCGCCGAAATGACCGCCGTCACCGGCGAAAATCCCCAAGCCGCCTATGAGGCCCTGACCCGCGAACTCGGGGAAACCTTTTACTCCCGTGTCGACGCCCCGGCGACGGCCGCTGAAAAAGACGCCTTGAAACGGCTGACGCCGGACTGCGTGCGCTGCGGGGAACTGGCCGGTGAACCCGTCACCGGGGTGCTGACGCGCGCTCCCGGCAACGACCGGCCCATCGGCGGGGTCAAGGTGGAAACGGCCGAAGGCTGGTTCGCGGCGCGGCCGTCCGGCACTGAGGATTTGTACAAAATTTATGCCGAAAGTTTTGTCGGCCCGGAACACCTGCAACGCATCAGGGAAGAAGCGCGGGAACTGGTCGGCGCGGCCTTTGCGGGCCTTGCCGGCTGAACGAAAGCTTTCTGCTCAGTTGCGCCACATGCCCAGCCCGCGCAGCAGCGCGCCCGCGTCCGGGGCCGTGATGTCGGGATCGGCGCCCGCAAGCTCCGCCAAGTCGGAATCGCCGGTGAGTACGGCGGCCGTGCGCGTACCCGCGCGTTTCCCCGCCTCGATATCCATGACGTGGTCGCCGACCGTCAGTGCCTGCCGGGCGGCGCAGCCCAGGCGTTCAAGAGCCGTGCCGATATGCTCCGGGTGCGGCTTGACATGTTTGACATGCTCGCGGGTGAGGACGCAGGCGCAGTAGTCGTCCAGATCCGGAAAGACGGCGTAGACCGCTTCCGGGCAGTTGCGCGTGATGACGGCCGCGGCCGTTCCGCGCGCGCGCAGCGCCGCCAGCACGGGGCGCGCAAACGGGAAGAGGGCGGAACGGCGCGCGGCGGCGATTTCCACCTCTTTGACGACGTCGAGCGCGGCTTTTTCGGCCTCGGCGGCCGTAGCAGGGGACAGAGAGGCGAGAATACCGGCCATCTGTTCCATAAGAGGCAGGGAACAATCCGCCGCAACAGGGGCAAAGCGCGCGAGCGCCTCAAGACCCTTGCGGCGCATTTCAGGAAAACTCAGGACCGTATCCGAAAGCGTATGGTCGAAATCAAACAACACGGCCCGCAATGAACCGGCGGGAAAAGGGTGCCGCAGGGCAATCCAGTCCCGAAAGCCTCCGCCGACCGGGTCCGGCAATCCTCGTCCTTGCTCGGCGGGCGTGGGTTCCTGCCGTTCGGGCGCGGTCTCCTCCGTCCGGGCCGGGGTTCTGTCGAGCAGATTCGGCAGGGGATTCCGATGCGCGGACGCGGCAATTCCCGTGTCGTCCGCGTTCACCGTTTATCTGCGTTAAAGGTATAGGCGTTGCCCACCATGTCTGCCACGGGGTTGCCGAGTTCATCCTTGACCGTCACGCGGTACACCGAGACTTTTTTGCCTTTGGAGAGCAGGGCGGAGGAGGCGATCAGGCGTTTGCCTTTTGCGATGCCCAGGTACGAGATGGAGCAGGATTGGCCGACGGTCAGGCCGACCTTGCCGCCGCAGACGCGGGCGAGGTTGGAATGCACGCCGAAGGCCATGTCGGTCAA
>JAITEY010000101.1 GCA_031281815.1 Desulfovibrio sp.
GCCAAGCTGGTCCATGATGATTTTTTTAACCTTCTCTTCAACAGACATGTGTCCTCCAAAGTGTTCGCTGCTTCACCCGTTCGCCGCCGCCCGGACGCGGCCCGCGCTCCTTACAGCAAGTTAACGCTTGCACCAGTTCGCTTCACGGCCGGCAAAGCCCGCCTGCTCCTGTTTCGCGGCAAGGATTTGCTTCACAGATCCTTGCTGAGCAGTTCATTCGCTTCATTCGTGAACTGCTCAATTGTCTGATTGCAAAAATAACAAACGTAATTTTTTTGATATTTTTGCAGGATCATCGGCTGAAAAACATGGCTTCAGCCGCCTCACGCCGTCTTCAGCGGCGCAAAACCCTCCGGGTTTTGCAGTGCTTACTTTTGCAGGTAAGCACCGGCGTCAGCAATACATGCCGCCGTTGACGGCAAGCACCTGTCCCGTTATATACCCGGCCTTGTCCGAAACAAGGAACAAAACGGCCTCCGCCACATCTTCGGGATTACCGAAGCGCTGTACCGGAATACTCTTCAGCATCTGTTCCTTGACGGCATCGGGCAGGGTCAGGGTCATATCCGTTTCGATGAATCCGGGAGCTACCGCATTGACGGTTATGCCCCGCACGCCGAGTTCCTTTGCCGCCGCCTTCGTCAGGCCGATAAGTCCGGCCTTGGCCGCACAGTAATTAGCCTGTCCGGCATTGCCGGTCTGGCCGGACACGGAACTGATGTTCACGATGCGCCCTCCGCGCCGGCGCATCATGATTTTGGCCGCCTCACGCAAACAGGTGAACGCGCCTTGTAAATCAACCGCCAGCACTTTGTCAAAATCTTCGTCTTTCATGCGCGCCAGCAGGCTGTCCTTGATGATGCCCGCGTTGTTGACCAGGATGTGCAGGTCGACTTTGTCTTTGATTTCAGTTTGAAAAAAATGCGTAACGGCCTCGGGATCAGCCACATCCAAACGAAAGGCGGCGGCCTTGCCTCCGGCGGCAAGGATTTCCCCGACCGCTGTTTCGGCTTCGTCAGCCTTGTTCGCGTAAGTCAGGTACACCCGGTACCCGGCCCTGCCGAGCGTTGCCGCCGTGCATCTGCCGATGCCGCGCGAAGCACCCGTCACTACAGCCGTAAGCATATTGTTGTCCATTGTGTTTTCCGTTCCGCACCGACAGCGGACCGAGCATAGCCCCCTTTCGGGAGAGTTTCAATCGCCGGGCGGGCGTTCTCCGGACTATTACCGGAATTTCAGGAGCGCCGTTCCCCAGGTCAGCCCCGCGCCGAATGTGGCGGCAAGGACCAGGCTGCCTTTGCCCACCCTGTCTCCGTTGACGGCTTCGCTCAAGGCGATGGGTATGGAGGCCGCCGAGGTGTTGCCGTACTTCTGTACGTTCAAAAAGACTTTTTCCATACTTACGCCCAAGTGGGCGAACAGCGATTCTATAATGCGCAGGTTGGCCTGATGGGGGACGAAGAGATCGACGTCATGCGTGCTGAAGCCGTTACGCTCCAGAATGCGGGCACAGGCGTCGGCCATGCGGCGTACGGCGTGCTTGAAAAGTTGCCTGCCCTGCATCCGGACGAAGTATTCCGGCCCTACGGTGTCGCCGAGCGCATACGGCGCGGAGGCGAAGCCGCCGTTCAGGAGCAGGAGGTTGCCGTTGGCACCGTCCGACGCCGCCAGCGCATCCAGAAGTTCTCCCCGCAGCGCGGGCGCTGTGCCTTCTCTGTCTGCCGCGCTCTCAATAACCGCTGCTCCGGCGCCGTCCCCGAAAAGCACAGCCGTTGCGGGGTCATTGATATTGCAGCGCTGGAACAGGCTTTCGGCTGCAACCAGGAGCACGCAGGCCGAGGGGTCGCGGGTGATCAGCGCATCGGCCAGGATCAGGCAGTTGATGAAACCCGAACAGGCCGCGTTGACGTCGACGGCCAAGGGGTTGTTCAGGTTAAGCTTGTGCGCCAGGATGCAGGCCGAAGAAGGACAGGCGGAATCGGCCGTGCAGGTGGCGAACAGGATATGGGTAATGTCCCCGGCGGCGCGTCCCGACGCGGCCAGCGCCTGCAGGGCGGCGTCGCGGGCAAGGTCCGTCCCCGTTTGCCCGTCCGCCAGGACGCGGCGCTCGGATATGCCGGTCCGCGACACAATCCATTCGTCCGTAATCTGCGTCCGGGTTGTGAAATAGCTGTTGTCGACCGTTCCGGGTGGAACGGACATCCCCAATCCGCTGATTACTGCATGTGTCGCCATGGGCTCGGTGTACCTTTCGAAAATTGTCCGCTGTTTCTGCAGGGCCGGATGTCTGCCGGTCAGGTTTTTACGGCTTTGCTGAAGCGGTTCAGTTCTTCATTGGCGCAAATATTGGCATTCAGGCGTTCGTTGGTTTTTTTCTCCACGAAGGCGGCGGCCATGCCGACCGCGTTGCTCACGGCTTTGGCGTTGGAGCGGCCGTGGCAGACGATTACTATGCCCTGCAGGCCGAGCAGAGGAGCCCCGCCGTATTCGGCATAGTCCACGAAACGGGCAAAACGGGAAAAGGCTCCTTTGGAAAGCAGCGAACCGATTTTTGCCGCCACCGTACTGTTGAGCAGCTCGCGTTTGAGTATGCGCGACAGCGATCCGGAAAGGCCTTCCGCCAGCTTGAGCACGACGTTGCCCACAAAGCCGTCGCAGACAATGATGTCCACGTCGCCGGTAAAAATGTCTTTCCC
>JAITEY010000106.1 GCA_031281815.1 Desulfovibrio sp.
CCGGCCGGAGGCAGGCGCGGCGGGCAGCGGCTTCCCCGCCCGCTTTTCCCTTGCCGGGACCGTGGACCGTCTGGATTTACGCTCCTGCATCTGCGGAGCAGGCGGGAAAAAAAAGCCGTCTCCGGAAGACGCGGCAGCATGCGCCCCGAGCAACGGAATCATCATCCTGGACTACAAGACCGGGAGCCCGGCAAAAATCGCGCCGGCGCTCTGGCGGGACACGGAGTTGCTGCAACGGGTCAGGACATGGAACGCGCACGGCGGACGCTCGGCCGGACACGGCGCGGACGAGGAGGCACGTTCCCTGTTTGCCGAAATTGCCGACAGGCTGCCGAGCATACAACTGCCCTTTTACCTGCTGCTCTATTCCCTGGCGCGGGAACAGGGCACGGCTGCGGCCGACCGGGGCGTCGCGGCCGTCAACGCGGCCTGGGTGGACCTCGGCGGCGACGGCGACGAAAATTTCCTGTTCCCGGATACTTTTTCTTTTGAAGAACGGGGGACGGCAATCCGTGAATCCATCCCGGCGCTTCTGGAATTCCTGCTGCGCGACATGCTGACCGCCCCCGCGGCCGAAGCGCGGCCGGGCAGGCATTGCGGGTGGTGTCCTTCCAAAAAACTGTGCACGGTCCTCGACAGGCCGGCGGAAAGCCCAGCGACGGAGCGTTGAGCAAATATGCGGCACCGTGCGTCCGGCTGTTGTGTAACGGATAGAAAAAGACTATACAACACAACGAAGCACGCGTTCGGGCCGTACCGGGCCGTCACCCGCAGCAGCGCCAGGAGAGCGACATGCCTTTCCCTTCCCTGACCATAGGTGATATCGTCGCCAAAATTCCCATCATTCAAGGCGGTATGGGTGTCGGCATCTCCCTGCACCGGCTTGCTTCCGCAGTCGCGGCCGAGGGCGGGATAGGCGTCATCGCGGGCGCCATGATCGGCATGCGCGAACCCGATGTGGGCAAGAACCCGGTCGCGGCCAACGCGCGCGCTCTGGCCGCGGAGATCAGGAAAGCCAGGAGTCTCACGGACGGCGTCATCGGCGTGAACATCATGGTGGCGTTGACGGATTTCGCCTCCCTGGTGCGGACGGCCGTTGTCGAACGGGCCGACATCATTTTCTCCGGCGCGGGGCTGCCGACGGATTTGCCCGCAATTTTGCGCGCCGTATGCGACGAGAGAAAAGAAGACTTCCGCACCTGCCTCGTACCTATAGTATCGTCGGCGCGCGCGGCGGGAATACTGTGCAAAAAATGGCTGTCCCGCGCCGCTTACCTGCCGGACGCCTTTGTGGTCGAAGGCCCCAAGGCGGGGGGGCACTTGGGGTACAAGGCGGAGGAACTGGACAAGCCGGAAAACGCTCTGGAAAAAACCGTCCCTGAAGTGATTGAAGCGGTAAAAAAATTCGAAGATCAAGCAGGCAGGCGCATCCCGGTAATCGCCGCCGGCGGCGTCTATACCGGCGGGGACATTCATCGTTTTCTGGGCATGGGAGCGGCCGGCGTGCAGATGGGCACCCGTTTCGTGGCCACGGAAGAATGCGATGCCGATATCCGTTTCAAACAAGCCTATGTGGACGCCGTGGAAGAAGACGTCACCATCATCAAAAGCCCCGTCGGCATGCCGGGACGGGCCATCAAGGGGCGCTTCATCGAGGCCCTTGAGGAAGGCCGGAAAAACTTCCGCTGCCTTTTCCACTGCATCAGCACCTGCAACCCGGAAAAATCCCCGTACTGCATAGCCGCCGCGCTCTTCAACGCCATGAAAGGCAACCTGGAACGCGGCTTCGTCTTCAGCGGCACCAATGTTTTCCGCGTTGACGGCATCACCACCGTCAAAGAACTCATCAGCGGTCTGCAACAGGAATTCGACGCCGCTGTTGCCCGCTTCACGGTAAACGATTGTCTCGCGTCCGACGGCTGTCTCGTGTCCAACGGCTGATTCCGTTCACGTTGCGCGGCGCCTGTCTTTGATGTTTCGGCAATTCGGCACGTTTCCTTCGGCTGCCGAGGAAGCGCGGTATGCGCGGCTCCCCTATTACGAGAAAAGGGCCTTTCACGGTCCGGAGCCGACACCCTATTATCCGGAGCGCACGACGGGAGGCAGTTGGTTCAAACGTTTTCTGCTGCCCGATCCCTCCGCGCCGGCGCGCCCCCTGCCGTATCTTCCCCTTGATGCGCGCTCCTTTGCGGCGCAGCCCTCCGACTTGGCCGTCTATTGGCTCGGGCACGCTTCGTTGATTATCGAACTGGAGGGCCGCAGACTGCTGGTGGACCCGATTTTCGGCAACGCCGCCCCCCTGCCGGGCATAGTGCGCCGCTACGTCGAACCGCCGCTGAAACGGGAAAATCTGCCGCCCGCAGAGTATGTGCTGATTACACACGACCACTTCGACCATCTTGAATACGCGACCATGCGCGCCCTGCGCGGGCGGAATACCCTCTTTGTCGTGCCCTTGGGTGTGGGTGCCCATTTGCGTGGATGGGGCATTCCCGCGGAACGCATCCGCGAATTGGGCTGGGGTGAATCCTTGGTACGGGACGGTTTGGAAATCATTTCGGAGCCGGCCGTGCATTTTTCCGGAAGAACCCCGTCAACACGGAACAAAAGTCTGTGGACGGCCTATGTGCTGAAAGGACGTCATGCGCGGATTTTCATCTGCGGGGACTCCGGCTACGGCGCGCATTTCAAAAACATAGGCGTCCGGCATGGTCCCTTTGATGCCGCCTTTGTGGAAATCGACGCCTGGAATCCGGGCTGGCCCAACAGTCACCTGTTTCCGGAAGAAGTCATCCGGGTCAGTGAGGATATCGGGGCGCAGGCGCTTATCCCGGTCCATTGGGGGGTATTCCCTCTGGGTCTGCACACATGGAACGAATCCATAGAACTGCTTGCCGGCCTGGCGGACGGGCACGGCGGCGTTACCCTGCTTACGCCGCTCATGGGAGTGAAGTTGGTTCCGGGGCAGACGCCGACCCGCGCATGGTGGCGGGACGCGGGTTGACGGGAGCAGTGCCGCGCGGTGAGAACACCCCCGCTGCCGTCTTGAGGAGATCCGGGGGAAACCGGCAGCCTTACGCCTGCTCAGGCCGACGCCGGCGCGGCTCGGGGCAGCGCCCCGGCGGCAGGGGGCATACTGTACAACACTGTTCTACCGCGTTTTCCCCAGAATTTCCAAATCACGTTCGTAACATTTTTCCACGGCCTTCATGACCGTGCCGATCAGCGCGCCTTCTTCCAGCACGGCCACGCCGGCAATAGTCGTGCCGGCGGGTGAGCAGACCGTGTCCACGAGCACGGAGGGCGACAGGCCGGTTTCCAGCACAAGGCGGGCGCTGCCCAGCACAGCCTGGGCCGCGGCGGCAGTCGCCTGCTCCTTGGTCAGCCCCTTTTTGACGCCGCCTCTGGCCAGCCCCTCAATAAACATGAAGGTCCAGGCAGGCGACGCGCAGGCCACTGCCTGAAAAACGCTGAACTTGTCTTCGTCGATGCGGACAACGCGGCCGACGGCATTGAAGAGGTTTTCGGCCCAGGCGAGTTGTTCCTCAGTCACGGCGCTGCCTGCGCAGATGCCGGCGACGCCCTCCCCTACGCGGGCGTTGACGTTGGGCATGATGCGCACGACCGGCACACTGCTGCCCGTGTCGCCGAGCCCGCCTGCGATGGACGCCAGCGTCGTGCCGGCGGCTATGGACAGGAGCAGCGGCTTTTTGCCGAGAATCTCCGCCTTCATGGATGCAAGCAGTGCGGGCAGGTCGCCGGGTTTGACGGCAAGCAGTACCGCGTCGGACCAGGCAACGACTTCGGCATTGGATTGACGGACCGTCACGCCTGTTTCCCGCGCAAAGGAGCGCGCTTTGGCCTCATCCCGGTCGTGGATGCAGATATTTGCGGCCTGCGCGAAGCCGCGGGCAAGCAGTCCCCTGATGATGGCGCCCGCCATGTTGCCGGCGCCGATGGAACCAATGTTCATCGCAATTCCCTTTGGGTTTGAACGTTCTCTTTTCAGTCAACGCGGCCGGACAATACTCTTCCCTTCCAGTATACCGAGTTCGGTCACGGAAAGAAAGGTACTCAGACCGGTGCAGAGGAGCAATGCGCATGGACACGATGCTTGAAAATAAATGCAATACAGCGATAAAACAACACTTTTTTGCTGTGCTGCGTTTGACTTGATGCCTCTTTGTGCATATGGTTAAAGCGCAAAATCGACTTTCCGACCGTGTGCGGGGCAGTCGCCTCACCGCATATTTGGAGAAAAACTCGTGCTGAGGACATCGGATCTTCTGCGTATAGTTATCACGCGCCGCTTGCGTCAACTCAAACTCGGAGTAATGTTATCCATCGGCTTGGGAATCGCCGTGTTCATCGGCGTTGATGTCATCGGCAAGGAACTCGAAGACCGCATTGTCAGTGATGTAGGACTAATCGGCAATGTCACAATTTTATCCGTCACCATGGAAGAAAATTTATATCTTAATATGCCTGATCATTTTTTTACAAATAAAACTGTAAAGATGTTTAAATCATTACCCGAGGTTATGTATGCCGGATTATCAATGCGCTTTGTTGAAATAATACAAACACAGATTAAAGATACATTCGTTAATATACGGATACGAGGCGTTGATCCATTTTTCTGGAAAGTTTACGACCTGATAGCTACAGAAGGAAGACTGCTTAATGAAGTTGATGAAAAGAAGCGTTCGCGAGTTTGTGTACTGGGGAAAGACCTTGCGCGCAACCTCTTTCAGGACGGGCCATATATTGGTCGTTCTGTAACACTGTTCAGCGATAATTATACAGTTGTCGGGATAGGCGGCGGCTTGATGATGCGCAGCAGGACATTGGACTGCCTCATCCCTATGACGACAGCGTCAGACCGCATTCCGGGAAATACTTACCCGAACAGATTATTGCTGCGTTTACGTCGACTTGATGATGTTGAAGCAATGATTGAGAGATTGCCTGAACTAATTCTATCACAACAAAATACTCCGTATTTTAAGATAGAATATGCCAAAGATGAAATAAAAGCTGTACGAACGATTATAGGCAGAGTCCATGTTCTCCTTTTGCTCGGCATCTTTGCTTCCTTGGGCTTGGGAACTTTCGGCATCTGGCAGAGTTCTTTTGCCGCCGTCCGCGAGCGTACCCGTGAAATCGGTCTGCAACTCGCCATGGGAGCCGAACAAAACGACATCATGCGGCAATTTCTTGGGGAAGCTTTGTTTAATGCGCTGCTCGGAGGCGCAATAGGCACACTTGTCGGCATAATTGCCATTCTGGTTCTTTGCGTCTCTCTCGGCATGCCTATTTCGTGGGCATCCATCGTACTGCATGTTCCTGTTTGCCTTCTGGCGGCATCATGCATCGGCGCGGCCGGCGGCACTTGGCCGGCGATACAGGCCGGGCGCATGGACGTTGCCGCGGCCTTGCGCTATGAGTAGCGCAAACGCCGCTTACAAAACCTTAGGCGATTGGCACTATTGGAAGAATCAGGGATACACATTTTAACGAAAACAGATTTCATCTCTGCGGGGGCTTGTCTACGATAATTCTTTGTGAAATTCAAGTTATACCCAAGTTTCACTGTTCAACTCGGAAATACGTTGAAATTCTTTAAGATTGTGAGTGATGAGGATCAATCCTTGCGCTATGGCCTGGGCCGCAATGAGCATATCCATTCCGCCGATGGGCTTTCCCTGCCGCTCAAGTTCCGCCCTGATTTTTCCATAGACAAGAGCGGAATTGAGATCAAACGACACAATCTCCAAGGGTAAAAGAAAAGCTTCCAGCGCCTTGGTATTTTTCTCTTGGGCGGCACTCTTCTCCACACCATATTGTAATTCTGCCACAG
>JAITEY010000176.1 GCA_031281815.1 Desulfovibrio sp.
GTTCGGCACCCTGCAAAAACGCTTGCCACAAGAGTTGCGGCTGCAAGGGATAACGGACATGGCGGAAGCCAACCGTTTTTTACGCGAGTCCTTCCTGCCCGCACATAACTCTCGATTCGAAAAGGCGGCGGAAGTCGGGGATAGGCACTTTGACTGTGCCGTCCGGGCTTACCGTACACTTTCTCCCATGCAGTCCCGTAAAGCCTAAAAAGCCTTGCGGGACTCGGCATTTCTTGCGCCGGAGCGCGTTGTAAAGAATTTCGTATGTTGAAGAAGCATGATGGGTATGAGCGCACCGGCGCCCAGCGCGCAGACGACCAGCAGCGCAACGCTGCCGTTATCCGCGGTAAGAATCAACCATTGTTCTTTTGCTTCAAGGTTGTCCGCCTCCACGAAATTAAGAAGCGAAAGTATGGCCTTATAGGCATACATGCCTGGAATCATGGGCAGCAAAGATGGAAAGGCGAAGTACTCAGCCGGAATGCGCATGCGCATGGCGGCAATAACGCTGCAGATGCCTACGGCAAACCCGGCCAGCAGAGAACCCGTGCTGACGCTGATCTGTCCCCACTCCGCCGACCCGAAGCGCAAGGCGTGCCCCAGGCCGGCGAAAACCGCCACCATCGGAACAATCCGCAGGGGCGGGTTGGCGGCAAGGGCAAAACCCACGCCTGCAAGAGCGGCGAACACGAAATCTTGGAACAGGGGAATGAGGAATTCGGTCACAGCACTTTGAACCCCGTGACTATCAGCGTGGCGGCCAAGCCGAAGGCGATGCAAATGATCAGGAGGGCGGCGTTCACGCCCCGGCTGATGCCCATGAGCGTATGCCCGCAGAGGATGTCGTTTACTGCGCTTAAAAGCGGGATCCCCGGCACTAAAAACAGTATGCAGGAGGCCACGGCGATTTCCGGCGTTGAGCCGGGAAATTGCCGGGAAGCAGCGGCGGAAAGGAAAGAGGCCGTGAACGAAGCGGCAAGAAAACCGAGTCGGATATCCATACCATGCTTTACCACCATGCAATGCCGGACAAGGAATCCGGCCTGGGAGGCAAAAAATACGACGCCCGCCGCCGTCCGGTCACCGCCGAAGAGTGTGCAGAAGGCTGCGCCGGCCACGCCCGTCATCAGGCAAAGCATCTTGACGGAAAGGTTCGGTTGCCTGAGTATATCCTGAAAACGCGTTTGCGCATTGATAAATGTGCGCAGCGTTGCCGGCGCGTCACCCTTGTTTGCCTCTTCCTCAGACGCGCGGCCTTCCCTGAGCGGGTGCACGCCCGGACCGGCCCCGGCGTTACCGGCAGGCGATTCTTCCAAGGGGCGGAGCCGGCAGTCATACAATTCCCAACTCAGTTCGTTCAGCCTGAGCGTGGCGCTGAAGTTCGTACCGACGGGCTTGAACGGCACCACCCCGGTTCTGTGTTCGGCGCTGTCGCGCACGGCACTCACGTTGATAACCGCGTGGCGAGAAAGCAAAACCATTTCCACTTCCACGCCGAACACCAGCCCTATGCGCTTGGCGCAGCGCACGACCTGTATCGTCTGCCCGCCGAAGGAAATGAAGGCGGATACGTATTTCGCCATAAACGAACACAACTCGTCTATGGAAACTTCGGAAACCGGGACTCCCGGCCCGCTTCCATCCGCGGAAGCAGGCATCCCGCCCTTTGCGTCAGGCATAGTGTTCGCATCCATAATCAGCTTTCCGTTTTGCGCCGTGCCGGCGAGGGGGATCAAGAGGGGGCCGTGCCTGCTCAGTCTATGCCGCTCGGCGGACTCCGGCAAGCTGAGAATGCACCTCCAAACGCGCCGGCCGAAGCCGGCGCAGACCCAAATCCGGCCTGCACACCGCCTTGAAAAAGACGGACGCGCTTTCATACACGGCGCTGAGCCCGATTTGACCCGAATCCGTGACCAAAGCCTGCAGCGCCCTGTGAACGCGCGCAGCCCACGCGAAAAATGCCTTGCCTATATCCGGTTCTTGCGCAATGTCGAGATTTTGTTTAGATATCCATCGAAAGGACACAACGCGACGCCTGCAAGCACCCGGACACTGCGGGGACAGGTTTGCGACGTCCGGCCGAGGAACACCATGCGCACGAAATACCTGCTGCCGTGTATCGTCCTTTTGTGCTCGACAGCCTGCGCCGGGTCGGTCGCAGACAAACGCCTCACCGCCCTTGAAAAAGGCCGCGCGAGCGATAATCACCTGCTGTCGATGCGTATCGAAGGCATGGAAAAACGCCTTGAACGCGTCGAGGGAGATATCGGGGAGATACGCACCGCTCTGGCCCCGAAAGACACCCGCAAAGCCCGCGTGCCGGCCAACGATGCCCGCGCGCAGGCGGCGCCCCGGCAGGCGGCGGTGACGCCTGTACAACCGGTCGGCAACTTCGACTACGAATCTCTCGCCGCCGGCCTTGCGGCATCGCGTTCCGTCCCTGCCCGCGCTCCCGCGTCCGCCGCACCCCCCTCTCCTGCCGCGCCTGCCCCGGTTCCGGCGCCGCCGCCTGCCGTTCTTCCCGCAAGTCCTGCGGGCCGGAGCGACTCTGCCGCGCGGGACGGCGCCCCGGCTCTGGTTCCTCTGGACCTCCGCGCTTCACAAGGTGGTACGCCCGTTGCGTCGGCCCGTCCCCCCGACGCGGCGCGTACGCCCGCTCCGGCCGCGCGTTCCTCGACGGCAGCGGCGAACACTGCCGGAGTAACGCCTCCTCCACAGAGCCCTCCGGCCCGTGGCGGACAAAGCCCGGACGCTCCCGCGCAGGCAGGCGGGGGGCCGCGTTCCCCGCAGACCGCTCCGGGGCGCGCCGGCGGCGGCCGAGCGGCCTATGATGCCGCCCTGTCCCTGTACAACAACCATAAGTACGCTCAAGCGGCAGCGGCCTTTACAGCTTTTTTGCGCGATGCTCCGCAGAGCCCTCTTGCTCCCAATGCCGGCTACTGGCTGGGCGAGTGCAATTACTCCACAGGCAACTACGGGGATGCCGTCATTGCCTTCAAGGACGTGGCCGCCAAATATCCCGGTCATCCCAAAGCGGCCGCCGCCCTGCTCAAGGCCGGGTATGCGTACGAACGTATGGGCGACGCGGGCAATGCCGGCTTTTACCGACAACTGCTCCTCGACGATTATCCCTCTTCCGGCCCGGCCGCGCTGGCCCGCAAACGGGCGGGCGCCCGATGATTTTTTCCGAACTGACGCCCGCGGAGCGCAACGAACTATGGGCTGTCCTGGCCCTGCGCCATGCCTGGGGACTGGGGCCGACCGGAGCCGGGCGCATCATCGCGGCCTACGGCGGGGCATACGCCGCCGTCGAAGCCGGCTTGGCCCGACCGGCGGAATGGGCGGAAAAGGGACTCGTCCACCTCCCCGTCGCCCGCGCCTTTGCCGACGGCGGCTGGCGCGACAAGGCCGGGGAAGAATGGAACGGCATCAAAAGCGCGGATTTGTCCTTCATCATCCAGAGCGATACCGCGTACCCGCAGCTTTTGCGTGAGCCGGCCGGTGCGCCTCTGCTCCTGTATTTCAAAGGCGATATCTCCCTGTTGCGCGGGCCTGCCGTCGGCGTTGTCGGGGCGCGCAACTGCACGAGCGAGGGGCTCGCCGTTTCCGCCTTTTTTGCCCGCGACCTGGCCCGCGCCGGCGTCACGGTCATTTCCGGCATGGCGCGGGGTATAGACAGAGCGGCGCATCTGGCGGGTCTTGAGGGGCCGGGGCGCTCCATCGGCGTACTCGGCACGGGCATCGACGTCGTGTATCCGGCCCGCAACGCCGACCTTTACGCGCGCATGGAGAAAGACGGGCTGCTCGTTACCGAATTCGCGCCCGGAACAGGGCCCGTCGGGAAAAATTTCCCGATACGCAACCGCCTTATCAGCGCCCTGGCCCTCGGCATCCTGGTGGTGGAAGCGGCCGGACGCAGCGGCAGCCTGATTACCGCGCGTCTTGCCCTGGAACACAACCGCGAGGTCTTTGCCGTGCCCGGCAGCGCCATGTCCCCCATGTCCGAAGGTTGCAGGGAGCTGATACGCAAAGGGGCCAAAGCCGTGTTCGACGCCGAGGATATCCTGCTCGAACTCGCCCCTCTGCTGCATGCCGGCAACCGCGCGACAATACCCCCTGCCCCGTCCCCAGCCTCACCCGGTGCCGGCTCCGAGGCCGCCCTTGACGCGACCGTCCCTGTCCCGTCCGCAGCCTTTCCCAATCCGCCCGAGGCTGCGCACGTCGCCGACAGCCTCGCTCAACCCACGAAATCCCCGGCATCCGCCGGGCCGCTCGATGATGCGTTCCCGAGCCTTGCCGGCACAGCGCCGAATCTCCCGGCCGGCACGTCTCCGGCCCGCAGGTCGCGACGTTCCTCTCCATCGCGCGATGTTCTTCCGCGAGAAAAAAAACCGGGACGCAGGCAAGCTGACCCCGGCCCGGTAGAGAGCCGGCCGGGAATATTACGCGAAGAAACAATTTCGGGCCGTACAGGCGCGGTTGTCGACGTTCAGGGCGAAGAAGGCCGCGTCCTGGCGGCTGTCGGCGCCGTCCCCCGGCATATTGACGAAATCGCTCACGCTCTGGCCATGGATGCAGGCAGTCTCAGCGCTGCTCTTACAGTGCTGGAAATGCGCGGGCTGGTCCGGCGTCTGCCGGGCATGCTTTATTCCCTGCCCGAGTCCTGACGATGGCCGGACGCACCCCCCGCCGTTCTCCGTCCGCTGTTCCCCGTACGCAACCGGGGGAGCAGGCGGCCCCCGACACAGTCGCCATGTTCCTAGCCCACCTGGAGATGGAGAAAGGCTGTTCTCCGGCCACAGTCGAGGCCTACGGCAACGATGTCATGCAGTTTGAAAGTCTCATGGCCCGGCAGGGATTTTCCCTCGCCGCCCCGGAAACGATTACGCGCCGCCGGGTGGAGTCATGGTTGGCCGACCTGCACCGGCAAGGTGTGAGCAAAACGTCTATGGGCCGCAAACTGTCGTCCCTGCGCGCTTTTTTCCGCTTTTGCGCGCGCATGCGCATGATTGCCGCCCTACCCACGGAAGGCGTGGGCAACCCGAAAACCGAAAAACATCATCCCGCTTTTCTGAACGTGGATCAGGCTTTCGCCCTGCTGGACGCGCGCGGAAATCCCCCCGCCGCGCCTTCCGCCTCAGGTGTATCTTCTTCCGATGCGGACGCAGGACCGAGTCTCCGGACTTCAGCCGCCGGCATACTTGCCCCCGAAGCAAACGGAGGACCGAATCCCGCCCCGGACCTGGAAAAAGCCGCGGCCGTCAAAGCCCGCGACCTGTGTCTGGCCGAGGTTCTTTACGGTTCGGGTCTGCGCGTGTCCGAAGCCTTGTCCATCAACGAAGGCCGGATAAACGGCACCTCCGTCACCGTGCGCATTCCCGGCAAAGGCGGCAAAGAACGCCTCGCCCCGCTTACCGACACGGCCCGCGCCGCCCTCGACGCGTGGCTTGCCCGGCGCCCGCTTCTGGCGGACCCCGCCGAACGCGCCCTGTTCGTCGGTGAACGCGGCCGCCGCCTGAACCGCCGCGAAGCCCTGCGCATCCTCGACAGGCTTTGCCGGCAGGCCGGGTTGCCCCAGACCGTGTCCCCCCACGCCCTGCGGCACTCCTTCGCCACCCATCTGCTGGAAGCAGGCGCCGACCTGCGCAGCGTTCAGGAACTCATGGGACACTCCCGCCTGAGTACCACCCAACGCTATACCCACCTCAATCTGGCCCACCTGACCGCCGTATACGATAAAGCCCACCCCAAAAGCTGACGGCGCGGCGCGGTTATCGGAATTTTTTCTTTGTTCTCTCATTTTTTCTCTTTTTTTTCTTTTTTGGGGAGGGAATGATTCCCTCCCCAAACCCCACCTCGATTTTCGGGGGCGTTTGCCAGTTCCGACAAGATTGCCGAAAACGAGGGGGATGCAGAGGCATCATCGGTCTTGCGCCGGCTCCGACCGCCCTGTCGAGTCCAGAGCGGAGCCTCGTATCATTCCGTCAGGTATTTCGGGCAGAGCGCGAACAATTCCGCGAGAAGGTAGAGCGACCCGCAGATGAGCAGGGGGTTGGCGGGGGCGCCGCCGGTGGGGGATTCGGGCAGGCGCTCAATGACGGCGGTTGATGCCCGGCGCAGAGCTTCGGCGAGGGAGGGCGCGGCGCAGGCGTTCAGGCCGGCGAGGGCGGCGAGTTCACGAGGGTCGGCGGCGCGGGGGTTGCCGGCGATAGGGGGTATGACAATCGGGCCGGTAGCCAGGGCACGGAGGAGAGGGAGCATGTCGGCGGGGTTTTTGTCCTGGAGGCAGGAAAATATCACGGCCCCCGGCGCTGTGCCGGAGGCGGCGAGACTTTCGCCGAGCGCGGCCAGACCGTGCGGATTGTGTGCCCCGTCAAGGAGCAGGAGTGGGCGGCCCAAAGGGAACAGAGCGGCTTCGGCCGGATCGAGAGATGCATGGGGCAGGGGAGGAACCGATTGCATGCGTCCGGGCAGTCCGGCGCGTGCGAGGGCGCGTGCTTCGGCGTCGGTGTCCGGGGCGCCGGCGAGACGTTCCATGACCGAGGGAGGGAACATTTTGTTGCGCACGAGGGTGCGGAAAGCGGCAAGGGCCAAGCGGGCGTTGGCGATCTGGTGTTTGCCGGGCATGACGGGAGCGGCGTTCCGAGGGAGGGGCTGGGAGTCGTCGATGAGGATGAACGGCGCGTTGAGCGCGGCGGCGCGGCGTTGGAGTTCGTTCAGCGCTTCCGGGTTTTGGGGACCGCTGAGGACGGGTTTGCCGGGGCGCACGGCACCCGCCTTGTCCTCGGCAATATCTTTGAGAGTAGGGCCGAGTACGGCTTCATGGTCCATGCCGATGGGGGTGAACAACACCATATCGGCTTTTAGGGCGCTTACGGCGTCAAAGCGTCCGCCCAGGCCGCTTTCCATGACTGCCAGATCCACGCGGGCGGCAGCGAAGGCTTCGGAGGAGATGCAGGTGACGAGTTCGAACCAGCTCAGGTCGGCGCCTCCGGCGGCCATGACGCGCTCGGCCGC
>JAITEY010000204.1 GCA_031281815.1 Desulfovibrio sp.
GCAAGCCGCGAAGCCGATATGTCGGTGATACGCGACAAGCTCTCCCCGTTCCGGGAAGAACTCATAGCGCTCACGACGCGGATCGGCGCGGCTTTGAAACCGGTGCGAGACGGAGACTGAGAAAAGCAAAACGAACCGAAAATTGAGAAAGAGTTGGCGTGCCTGCAGGAAGCCCTGAAAGAGATAGAGATCGATGCGATAGATGCGGCGCTGGCGAGGCTGCAAGCTCTCCCGGTGACCGGCAGAACACATATTGCGATATCCGAAATTGCGAATTTTATCTTATTAGGGGAATTTCAAAAGGCTGCTGAGTCTGTAATCGGCCTGCGCAGGCAAAGCGATGTACCCAAATCAGGTGACGGCCAAACGCAGCTTTGATCCCCTAAAAAGATAGCCTAATGGAAACCGATGTGGTAGTATGGAGGCAGGCGGAGGTACTATGCAATGTCATGTAAACCCTATACGGATGATAAATCTGCAATGTCCAATGCATTTTCAAGCGCGGTGTGTCTTTGCAATAATGAATGGTATTATCATTTTAGGTAAATGGGTCGCCTAAACAGAACCTAATAATCCAACTTATGAACGTGGATGCCCTCCAACGGATATCGACGTAAACGCGACCTTGAACGGCGCGACAAAGTACAAGGAAGTTTTGGAAATTTAAGGAGTTATTCCGCGACTGAATGCAGGAACGTCCGCATGAGGAGTTCCATCATGACCGCCAAATACTTTTCAGTCTTTGTCCTGGCCTGCCTGCTGCTCGTCCTGCGGCCGGACTGCCCGCACGCGAAGACGCCGCCGAAATACCCGGTGTTTCGCATATACACGGATATTCCCGGCGTTACCGCGGAAGAAATCGCCGCCATAGAAGCCCTGAAAAAACGCCGCGCCGGCTTCACTCTCGCCATGACCCTCACAACGGAGTCCTTCTACAAGGACGACGGGACCATAGGCGGGTTCAGCAGCCTGTTCTGTGCCGGACTGTCCGGATTGTTCGGCGTACCCTTTAAGCCGAAGATCGTGGAATGGGACGCGCTTGTTGCGGGACTGGACTCCCGCGAGTTCGATTTCACAGGAGAATTGACGGCAACCCCCGAGCGCCGGAAAACCTATTACATGACCGACGCCATCGCCGAACGGTCCATCATTTACTTCCGGCTTGCAGGCAGCGGGAAATTATCCGAACAGACAGCTCCACAACGTCTGCGCTTCGCGTTCCTGCAGGGTGCCACTACCGCCGGCATTCTACGCGAGACCGCCGAAATACCCTTTGCCGCCACTTATGTGAAGAACTACAACGAAGCCGCCGCACTGCTGCGCGAGAAAGCCGTCGACGCATTTTTCGGTGAAAGTCCCTCCGAAGCGGCCTTTGGCGTTTACACCGACATCACAGCGAAGGAATACTTTCCACCGATCTACTCGCCGGTTTCCCTTTCCACCGCCGACCCCGAACTCGCTCCCGTTATCGGCGTACTGCAGAAATATCTGGAACAGGGTGCCGTTTACCACCTGACGGAGTTGTATAATCGGGGAGAAGACGAATACCGGAAACACAAATTCTTCCTTCAACTCGACGAGGAAGAACAAGCCTATGTCCGCGCGCACGGTGATGAGCGGAAGATACCCATCGCGGTGGAATACGACAATTATCCCTTCAGCTTCTATAACACGGCGGAGCGGGAATGGCAGGGCATCGCCCTTGACGTGCTGCATGAAATCAGTGCGCTTTCCGGGCTTTCCTTTGCGGTCGTGAATGATCCCGGCACGGATTGGTCGGAACTGCTCGGCGCGTTGACGGAGGGGAAAGCGGCCCTGGTCGCGGAGTTGATTCCCACCAAGGAACGCCTGGGGCACTTTCTTTGGCCGGAGACGCCGTACAGCACCGACAATTTCGCTCTTATCTCCCGTGCTGAACATGAGAACATCAAAGTCAACCAGATACTTTACTCCTCGGTGGCTCTCCCCAAAGGCACCGCCTATGAGGAAATTTTTGATCGTTGGTTTCCCAACCACCGACACACCATACGCTTTGATTCCCAGGATGCGTGCTTCGCCGCGCTGGAAAAGGGTGAAGTGGATTTCGTCATGGCCGGTCGCTTCCTGATGCTGCAAATGACGCACTTCCGGGAGATGCCTTGGTTCAAGGTGAACATCCAGTTCGCAAACACCTATTCCTCATCCTTCGGCCTGAACAAAAACGAGACAACGCTCTGTTCCATTATCGGCAAGGCGCAAAAATCGGTTGACACGGAAAGGATTGTCGACCAGTGGACCCGCCGCGTGTTCGACTACAACGCCCGGCTTGCGCGCACCCGGCTGCCCTACATCGTAGGGCTGACCGCCATGTTGGCCGTGGTCATGGCGCTTCTGCTCGTGCTTTTGCAGCGCAGCAGGCGTTTTGCCGCGGAACTGGCAGTGCAGGTCGAGGTCGCCGCAAAGGCATCCCAGGCGAAGAGCGAGTTTCTGTCCCGCATGAGCCACGAAATACGCACGCCCATGAATGTCGTCGTCGGCCTTGCCGAGGTGCTGCTTCAGCGCGATTTGACCCCGGACGCCGCAAACGATGCTCGGTACATCAAGCAGGCCGGCATCAGTCTGCTCTCCATTATCAACGATATTTTGGACTTCTCGAAAATTGAAGCGGGCAGGATGGATATTGTCGACGTGGAGTATGCGTTAAGTGCCCTGATTCACGATGTGGAAGACATCATACGGTTCAGGATTGCCGACAAGCCAGTCGCCTTCACCACCCATGTCGCCGTCGGTTTACCCGACAGGCTGCGCGGCGATATGAACCGCATCAGGCAGATATTGCTTAACCTGCTCGACAACGCCGTCAAGTATACCCATCGGGGTTCCGTCACCTTCAGCGTTTTCGGCGCTAAGCAGGAAGACGGCAGGATACTGCTTACTTTCGAGGTGGCCGATACGGGGATCGGCATCCGGCCGGAAGACAAGGGGCAACTGTTCAGCAGCTTCACACGGGTGGACAGTCGCATTAATCAGAGTATTGAAGGAACGGGTCTCGGATTGACCATAGCCCGCAGCCTGTGCAAAGCGATGGGCGGCGATATCTCGGTAACCAGTGAATACGGAAAAGGTTCCGTCTTTACGGCCGTGCTGATCCAGAGAGTGGTTGAGCGGCCGCCGCAGGGTGCCGATGCGCGGGTCAAGACGCGGAAAATCACGTTTATCGCGCCGGAGGCCGATGTGCTGGTTGTCGACGATTTGCGCGGCAACCTGTTGGTGGCGGAGGGTTTGCTTGCCCCCTACCGGATGCGTCTCTTTACCTGCTTGAACGGGCGCGAAGCCGTCGACCTGATTAAGAAGCGCCCCTTTGATCTCGTGTTGATGGATCACATGATGCCGGAGATGGACGGAGTGGAGGCGACGCTTACCGTCAGGGCTCTTGCCGAGGAGCGTTGCCGGACTATGCCCGTCGTCGCGCTGACGGCCAATGCCGTGACCGGTATGCGGGAGATGTTCCTGGAGAACGGGTTTAATGATTTTCTGTCGAAGCCCATAGATATGGACCAATTGGACAAGGTGTTGACGCAATGGATTCCCGCCCGTAAGCGCCGCACTCTCCCAGTGGATGCCTCCGGTGGCGGAACTTCATAACGCGGTGGCGGTTGTCAACGCAAAGAAAGGAGCGGCGGGACTGCAGGTGAAAATGTAACGGAGGAAGGCAAAGTGGCCCACCGCCTTATCTTTGCTGATCCATTCAAGCATGGGCATAAGGACATCCTCGGCGAAAGGCCAGGTCTCGCGCGGATATACCCGAATTTCCCCTAATAGATTTTTTTCCAGTGTCCTGTTTACGTCCGCCGGCAGGCCCGTAAATACACCCTTCGGACAAATCGAGCTTGCTTCAAGCCGGTGGCCGGGAGAATTAAGCAGCAATTTCGTTGCGACGCAGTGATATCCGCGTGTCTTCGTCGAACAGGGCGATTCGTGGACAAGGACTTTTGTAGGACACCGCGTTTGCGCTCCCCTAATGGAATATCTTTCGGCACGCTGTAGATGATTCAGGACACTTCAGACAGAGATGTCGAAAACGCGAATGACTTTATCCGTGTCATCAATCTGGCAACAGATAAAAAAGCTGCCGAAAACTGGATAGCCCCAAAATTTTCCACCGTGCCGAGTCCCGCCGTGCGAGCGGGGATTTTCAAGCGCTGAAACGGCTTCCAGAGTCGTCAATAAAGCTCTTCTGAGGTGAGGCATTGAAATGGAAGCGATTCTTTTTTCAAAGCCCTCCGCAAACTCAAGCCTGTAACGCATCCCATATCCTTTGGGGGTTAGCGGGAATAAAGGCTTTCTCTTTCAACTCCTCACATTTTTCGTCGAAATGGCGAATTTTCCGTACCAACGCGTTGTCGGCAAAAGCCTGAGCCATTGCTTCACGGGGAATTGTTTTCTGGCTGCCGAAGTCACCCGGAAAATCCGCATGAGACATATCCCGCAAGGCCCATACGTTGAATCTGCCGTAAAAAGAGCGGACAGCTTCAAGGATAAAGCGCTTTTCGGGTGGGAACAAGGCTGCCGCGTGTTCGGCGTCAAGTCCTTCCGGATCGATGGCATCACGTCCGCAAGCTTTGTATTTGTCATAAAGCCGTTTAATAACAGGGCCATGCGTCCATGCCTCAATCTCATCGGTGAACAGCGTGCCTTCACCTAGGGCGAGCGAAACAGCTTGCGCATAAGCGCAAAGTTTCTGTAAGGATAGATTGCTGATACCGGTTTCAGGGTCGGCGGTTGCGATAAAATACTTGGCAACGTCAAAGCAGGTAGCCACAATCGCTCTCCTTGAAGTTAAAATCTGGAGAATTTCCTTCCTGTGTAATCCTGCCATATTTTGTCTCAAAAAGGCAAGCTCGAAAGAGATGGTGTCCTGAGGAAGTCACTCCCACAGCTTTGATAAAATATTGTATCCGCTTTCTTGGCGAAAATACAGGACCGCATGCTGGCGAATGGAGCTTAAATCCCGTTGGCGGGAATCGGCAATGCTCTTGCCGCGCAATCATATCGACGCATTGCGGCCGGGCCGCACGGGGTATGAGCCCGGACATTGACAGGACACGGCAACGTCCGGAATCCGCAATCCGCACACCCCTAACAGGATATTTTTCAGCACCCGGTTTTAGCCTCTAACGCCTGGGAAAGCCACCTGAAGCACGCAAAACTTTCAGGGGCTTTTCTTTGGCTCGTACAGCCGTTTCTGTCAGGTCAGGGCTCAGCAGTCCGGATGTGAGCGTCGTAGTGAAAGTGTTGAGAGAGAACGCTTTGAAGGCTGAAAAAAGCCTTTGTGAAAATCTGCAACTTTTGTGGCTTTTCCGACCGCCCCACAGCGAGAATTTTTTTCAGAATTTGACAGTTGCTGTCTGAACCTGAAGGGCGGCGCAACCTGCTGCAGGGGCGCAGCTACTCATGACGGTACTTCACGAAGAGGTTATCAAGTTTCATTGTCGAAAACAACTTTGTATTATTCCCCTAATGCAATTTTTTTTAATATCGCCTGTTTGAGCAAGACTGCTTTGTGATGTTTGAATTTTTTTCCGCGATGTGATAGACTGTGCCTGAAACATGGTGTTCTCAGTCGCCTCAACGCGGATGTAAAATTGGAGCATCTCAGTGTCAACGTTGCCCGTTCTTATCACATCAAACATTATCCAAGCTCCGGTTTGGGTACCTCTCGATCAAAAATTACTTCTCGCCTATTTCCACTCTTTGCCCCGACCTCTGCGGGCGGCCGATTTACGTCTTCACACAGATGGGTTTTCCGAGTCGGCGAGGGCTGTCCTGGTGTTTGCTCACGCATTGCAGGATTGTTCGCCGGCAACGCTTGATTCTTACACGCGTGCCGTGTGCGATTTCCTGAACTTTGCGGAGAGGGAATTTTACGCGGTTTCGGTCGCCGAGATCGACGATTACGTCGCGCATTTGCACTCGTCGGGTAGGGCAAGAGCTTCCGTGCGCGCGGCGATAGGCGGGATCCGCGCGTTCTTTCGCCGCCTGCACGGTTATGGGCTGTGCCCCGTCAATCCCGCCCTTGTCGTGAAAGCTCCGAAGGCGACCCAAAGCGAGAGCGTATCCTCCATTGTCATGCGAAGCCTGTCATTCGCCGAAGTTGACCGCGCCCTTGCCTATCTGAAGGAAGCCGGCAACTTGCGGAATCTCACCCTGTTTTATTTTTTATCCCGTTTGGGGCTTCGGGCTTCAGAGGCGTGCGCGTTGCGGTGGCGAGCTCTTGCGAAGCGGAAGGGTCAGTGGGTTGTGAGCATCCGCGGCAAAGGGCGGAAGACGAGAACGGTCTTGCTGCCGGAGGAAGGCGTCGAGTACATGCTCGGGTACCGGAAAGAACGGTTTCAACTGGAACCCGATGCGGATATGTCGGAGCCGTATCTGGACCAGCCACTGTTCGGACATCGGTACGATCCCCGTCGTCCGATAAAACGCCACGCGCTGAATGCGTGGCTCACATCGCTATATAGGAGAGCCGGCCTGCGAAAATTGTCACCGCACGACCTGCGCCACACCTGTTTCACGCATCTTTGCGAGTTACGTGTTCCATTGGAAGAAATCCAGGCTGTGGCCGGGCATGAGTCAATCGGCACAACGTCGTTGTACATCAAGGCGGGGCGCGTAATGTCGGGAGGAACGGCGGCATTTAACCGGATCAGCCGGTAGTGCCGCCGGAAGTTTAAATAGTGCCGCGCGCTTCCTGCAAAGGTGCCGTGGGGATTGTCACGTCCTGCTTCTTTGTCGATAGTCTCGCCTTCTCTTTTTGCG
>JAITEY010000211.1 GCA_031281815.1 Desulfovibrio sp.
TGTCAGAATCTCCCCGAATACATGGCGGCTTCCGGCCTGTATTCCTTGAGCCGGCCGCCCGAGCCGTAGCACAGCGTGCGCTTGGGCGCTATCTGCTCGTGCAGGAAAAGCACCAAAGAGCGGCTCTGGTCCAGCAACGCCAAGGAAAGCTCGGCGTTACGCGAAGCGCGGCGCGAGCTCTGCTGCTCAAGGGCGTCGATCAGCGTATGCAGGCGCAGGATTTCCTGCCCCTCGTCGTCCGGGAGCATGCCCGCGTATTCCCCTACCGTCGCCCCCTGAATGGCTTTTTTGAGCGCCGTGCGCTCATCCACAATCTGGCGCAGCAACTCATGTATGGAAAACTCCAGGGCGCTCACGCTGTCCGTGTCGTGCGCGCAGAGCAGCTCGAATTCTTCTTCAAGCAGAGAAGTGAGAAGTTCCAGGGCCTTGAATTGTCTGTGGAGGTTGCCGCGTATGCGGTCGTACATGTCGTCACCCTGCCCTTGCGTCCTGTCGCCGCGCTTCGCCGGCGCGGCTGAAAACGCTTTCCGGGTTCAATGCCATTTCTCCCTTTTTAAGCTCAAAATGCAGGGAGGCAGAATTTTCCCCGCCGGCCTGCGCCGCGGGCTGCGCAGCAACTTTTGCAAATTCCGCGCCAAGCCCTACGCGTTGGCCGACATGCACCGTCGTCGGCTGCAGGTTCCCGTAATAACTGCGGTAGCCGTCGTTGTGTTCGATGACCACCGTGTTTCCCGCGCCGTCGCGCGGTCCGGCATAAACTACCGTGCCCGGCAGCACGGCCCGCACAGACTCGCCGGGAGATGCCGCGATTTCCACGCCCGGTTTCCAGCGCCTGCGTCCCGTGCCGTCGTCTTCCCAGCCGAAACGGCTGATGACGGGGCCGGGCAGGGGCTTGCGCGCCCCGTTCAGGATGCCTGCCGGGGGTTGGGTCAGGGGAGGCGCAAGGGCGTCGCCCGCGGCCTGCGTCCGGTCCGCGCTCTGCTGTTGCGCCTGCGCCGGGGTCTGCGTTCGTTCCGTGGTCTGTGCCGGGTTCATGACCTGCGTCGGGGACGAGGCGGAAAATTGCGCCTGTGCGGCGTCCTGCGGGACAGCGTTTTGCGTGAAGGCGGGGTTCGGGACAAGGGAGGGGGCGGCAGGCGTCCGCGCCTGAGTTTGTGCCCGGAGTTGTGCCTGCTGAGCCTGGGCTTGGGCCTGAAGTTGCGCCTGCTGCGCGGCGCGGGCCTGTGTATCGTTCTTTTTCCCCGTTCGGGGTTGTTTTCTGTTGCGGGCGAAATTGCTTATCGGCCTGGGTTTGGCGGAAACAGGACCGGGGCCTTGCCAGGACAGGACCGAGGTGCCGGGGGTCGTTTCTTTGTCGTATGCCGCTTCCGGCGGGGTCGGCGCGGGGCCGGCCGGGCGCATGCCGCCGTCTGTCCGTAATAGGTCCTGCGCGGCTTCCGTGAACACTGCGGGCTCGCCGTCCCGCGCGGGCATCCCGGCATACGGGGCAAGCCCGCCGCTGCGCGCAGGCATCCCGGCCGCTGCGTGCGGCATCGGCGCGGGCGCGCCGCCCGCGGATACGGCGGGTTCAATACGCCTGTCCCCGGCAGGGAACGCGTCCGCCGCGCGCAGCGCTTCCCCGCGCGCATCGGGAGCCGAGGCATTGTCCACTTCCGTCCTCAGGCTCTGCAAGGCGGAGTCCAGGTCTTCATCGTCGGCGTTCCCGTTATCGTCCGGCAAGGGTGCGTAGAGATCGTCCGCGCTGATTGTCGACTTTCCGGGCGCGTCCGGGGAGAGCGCCGACGCCGCGCCGTCCTTGGGCGCGGCGAGCAGCCCCTTGCTCGGGGGTACGTTCAGGGGGTCGCGGATGCGCCCGGGGATCGTCGTGCGCCCCGAGTCCGCCAGCTGCTGCGAAAGCTGTTGATAGAGCATGTCCGCAAGCCCGATGCCCCCGGCCGAGGCCATTTTTTTGCACAACTCCACATCGAACAGCGACTGGTAAGTTTCCTCATCCTTGCTGTGCAGAAAGCCTTCCTTGGGCACGGTTTTGCGCATTTGTTCCCACATTTTCTGCAGGAAAACGGATTCAAACCCCTCGCAGGCCCCGCGCAGTTCCGCCGCCTTGTCCTTGTCGGGACCCAGGCGTTTGCGCAGGGCATCCATATCCAGCTTGCGCTGAACCATGTCTTTGCGGGTATTTTCCGAGGCGATAAACGCCGGGTCGAGGGGGGCGGAAGCGGCGGTCATCACATCACCTCGCGGTACGCGTGCGGCCGGAGCGGGCGCTTAGCGGTTTGCGGAAAAACGCGGCGGGCATCAAATCACCTCAAGGTGCGCGTGCAGGGCGCCGGCGGCCTTCATGCTGCGCAGTATGGAGATGAGGTCGCGCGGGCCCGCGCCCACGGAGTTGAGGGCGTCCACAAGTTCCTGCAGGGTCGCGCCTTCGAGAATATTCAAGTTGCGCAGTTCTTCGGTCGCGGTGAGGTCCGTGCTCGGCGTGACCACGGTTCTGCCGCCGCTGAAGGGTCCGGGCTGCGAGACGTCCTGGTTTTCCTGCACAGTGACCTGGAGGTTGCCGTGCGCGACCGCCACGCGCGAAATGCGCACGTCGCGTCCCAGGATGATGGTGCCGGTTTTTTCGTCCACAACCACCCTTGCCGCCGTGTCCGGCGTGATTTCTATATTTTCCAGGGAAGCCATGAGGGGCACCATGTTGCCCCGGAAATCCGAGGGGATGTCCAGGTTTATGGTGGCCGAGTCCACGGGTTTGGCGAACGTGCCGCCCAAGGCTTTGTTGATGCGGTCCACAATCTGGTTGGTGGTGGAAAAGTCCGGGCTGTTCAGGCTCAGGGTCAGGTGGTCCTGGCTGTTGAATTCAAAGGGCACGGCGCGTTCGACAACGGCGCCGCCCGGAATCTGCGCCACGGTGCTGACGTTCTTCTGCGCCTGGGCCTGATTGCCGGTCACGGAAAATCCTCCCACCGCCAGCGCCCCCTGGGCCAGGGCGTAAATCTTGCCGTCCACCCCTTTCAGAGGCGTCTGGACCAGGACGCCGCCGAGCAGACTGGTGCTGTCGCCCAGGGAAGATACCGTCACGTCCAGACGCGTGCCGGGTTTGGCCGAAACGGGCATGCGCGCCGTAAGCATGACGGCCGCCACGTTTTTGGGTTTCATCTGTTTCATGTCCACGCGCACGCCCATTTTTTCCATCATGTTGACCATGGTGCGCATGGTGAAGGCGGAATCTTTCTTGTCGCCCGTGCCGGAAAGGCCGACGACCAGTCCGTAGCCGGTAAGCTGGTTGTCGCGCACCCCGCTGAACGTGGCGATATCCTTGATGCGCACGGCGGCGGCGTCGTGAGGCGCAAGCAGGAAAAACGCGCAGAATGCGGCAAGGACGCGGACGGGCGTTGCCCGCAACACGCGCAAACGCGCCGCGGGGAATATGCCCTCCGGCATGTGAGCGGGGACGATACGGAGTGTTGAAGCCATGGAAATCTCCTTGCCGCGGGGCGGATACGGACGGACAGTCAAAACTCCGACTGCGCGTCTGTCGCGGAATCGCCGATATATCCGCTCTCGGAGCCCCGATTCCGGACAATGATTTTTTAAGCACTTATTGTGAAGCAATAATCGTGCCGTCGGCGCGGACGTCGGATGCCGCGGCGCGTTGCCGGACATTGCCCGTCGCGCGCTGTTCCGCCCGAGGCGTAAAAAAATCTGAACCGGCTTTGCGCGTTGCGGGAGAAGGCCGGCACGACAGGGCGACCGCAGGAGGGCAACAGGGCAACGGCAGGGCGGGACGCCGGAAACAGAGATGGGACGGACCCGGACCACCCGGTTCCGCCCCATCGCTGCTTGCAAAATTGGAGGTACTTTTACTATTGCAATTCGCGTGCCGGAGGCGCATGCAACGCGCCGGAACAATTTTCTCTTGTTATTACAAGGAGATTTGCGCGCGTTGCGGGAGCCGGGCACTCGTGCGGCCCTTGCCGGCGGTGCAAGTATTTGAACCGATCCGGCAAAGTGCGGGGAACGGCGGAGGAGAGTACAACTTTTTTGACGAATAGCAGGGTGACGGTGAACCCGCATGTTGAAAAAAGAACGCGGCCGGAGTATAACTGCGCCGAGGATGCGTCGAAGACGGGATTTGGCAGCAGCAAAGGACAGCGTATGGCCGGCCGGGATGAATCAAGCGGGAACGACCTTGAAATAATTGAGTTCTACATTGACGAGGCGCTCGCCGGAAGCGCGGACTACCGCAGCTTCTATGCGATGAATGTGGCCAAGGTGCTGGAAATCATCCGTCGGCCGCCGGTGACCGGCGTACCCGGCAAGCATCATGAGGCGGCGCTGGGCACGTTCAACTTGCGCGGCAAAGTCCTGCCTTTGGTGGACCTTGGGCTCTGGCTCGGCAAAAAGCTCACGCCCGCGGATACCCACAAGGTCATCGTTTCCGAATTTTCCCATGTGGTCACCGCCTTTGTGGTATCGGGCGTCACGCGCATCCACCGCATGACCTGGAGCCAGGTCGAGCCGCCGGGCAAATATCTGCAGGCCTTCAGCCGGGATTCCATCACCGGGGTCGTTCGTTTTGAAGACCGCATAGTGTTCCTGCTGGATATGGAATACATTATTGCGGCCATGGACCCCACCTTCAACCTGACGGCACAGGTGGAGCAGGTGGAGCGGGACGGCGGCGAGGGGTTGCGCGTCCTGATAGCCGACGATTCGCCGTCCATACGCAGGGTCATAGCCTCCTGCCTGGAGCAGGCGCATTACACGGTAACCCAGAGCACCTGCGGCCGCGAAGCTTGGGAGCAGCTTCAGGCATGGCGCGTTGAGGCCGAGCGTAAGGGAGTGCCGATCACCGATTTCGTCAATCTGGTCATTTCCGACATTGAGATGCCCGAAATGGACGGGCATTCGCTGACGATGCGCATCAAGGGCGAAGCGGCATTCGCCTCGGTGCCGGTCATCCTGTTTTCTTCGCTGATCTCGGACGTGGTGCATGCGAAGGGAATCAAGGCCGGGGCCGATGACCAGGTTTCCAAGCCGGACCTGCCGCATCTGACCAGACGCGCCGGGGAATTGATCCGCAGATTTCAGAGCTGATGCCGTTTCCCGGCGCACGGGCGTTTCCGTCCCGTGCCGGGCGGCAAGGTATTGAGGTCGCGCGTTGCACCTGTTGCTGAAAATCAAAAGCGCGCCGAAATTGCGGGAGCCTCTTCCTCAAAGTTCCTTCCAGTCTTTCAGGCGCAGTTCCACCGATGCGGCGCCGTTGTAACGGTCTATCCAGGGCGTGTAGGCGATGCGGATGCGTTTGCCCTCAACGGCGTTCTGCAAACCGGGCGGCCGCCTCCAGATTTTGGCCGTGCGCGTCGGCCCCCCGTTTTCTTCCTGCAGTTCCAGCGCGGTGAAACCGTTGCGTGTATGCAGTTTTTTGACGTTGACCGGGGGAGAGGCGAAAAGAGGCTCGTCGTTGCCCGCGCCGAACGGCTGAAGCATTTCCAGTTCCTTGAGGAAGCGGAAGTCGGCCTCCGCAAAGGAAAGTTCCCCGTCGATGCGGCATTCGGCCTCGGGCGGCGTCGCGCCCAGCCGTTCCTGAACAGCGGCGTGGAACTCCTCGCGAAAGGCGTCGAGAAGTTCCGCCCGCAGGCTCAGCCCGGCGGCCGCCTTGTGCCCGCCGTAACCGAGCAGCAGGTCGGAACAGGCCTGAAAGGCGTCGTGCAGGTCAAAGCCGGGCACGCTGCGCCCGGAGCCTTTCAGCTTTCCTGCGCTTTCCGAGAGCACGACTGTGGGACGGTGCAGTTTTTCCGCGATGCGCGCGGCGACGATGCCGACCACGCCCGGATGCCAGTCGGGGGCGAAGAGAACGAGGCCCAGACTTCCCGCGCCGGCCTGTTCTTCGGCCTGGACCACGGCTTCCTTGTAAATGCGGTTTTCTTCTTCCCGGCGTTCGCTGTTGAGCCGGGACAGTTCGGCGGCCAGCGCGGCAGCCTCGGTCCGGTCGCGGGTCAGGAAAAGGTCCAGGGCGGTTTCGCCCGATCCCAGGCGCCCGGCGGCGTTGATGCGCGGGGTCAGGGCAAAGACCACCTGCCCCGCCCCCAGGGCCGCGCCGGGGGAAAAATTGCAGGCCGCCTTCAGGGCCGCCAGTCCGACTCTGGCCCCGCAGGCGATCTGCAGCAGACCGTTTTTCACCAGAATGCGGTTCTGGCCGTTCAGGTCCACCACGTCGGCCAGTGTGCCCAAGGCCACAAGGTCGAGCAGTTCACGCACGTCGACCCGGCCTTTTCCGGCGGCGACCAGTTCCGCATTCAGGGCCGCGGCCAGGAAAAAGGCCACGCCCACCCCGGAAAGAGCGGGGCAGGGGCAGGGCAGCAGGCGGGGATTGACTATGGCGTCGGCCTCGGGCAAGTCCCCGGACGGCAGGTGGTGGTCGGTGATGATCACCGTCATGCCCAAGGATTTCGCGTACGCCGCGGCTTCGTTGTCGGCAATGCCGCAGTCCACTGTGAGCAGTATCTCCGCGCCTTGCCGGGCCGCGGCGGCGATGCCGCCGGTATTCAGGCCGTAGCCTTCCGAGAGGCGGTCGGGGATGCGGCGCGCTGCATCCAGGCCGTGCGCGCGCAGAAATTCCAGCATGAGGGCCGTGGCGCTTATGCCGTCCACATCATAATCGCCCCAGATGCAGAGTTTTTTGCCCTGCATGAGTCCCCCGGCCAGGAGGGAGGCGGCTTTCCGCAGCCCCGGCCAGGAGTCGAGCGGGGCTAGGCCGCGCAACGAAGGGTTGAGAAAGGCGCCCACGGCCTCGCGGCTGTGCAGGCCGCGCTGCCACAGGAATAGCGCCAGACGGGGCGAAATATCCAGTCCGGCCGCAAGGCCGGAAAGGTTGTCCGGCGGAGGCGGCGAATCATGTTCCCTGAATTTCCAACGCATGGCGGTTTCGTTATCCTGGTTCGCTTTTCGTGGAAGCCCTGTTCACCCGGCAAACCCGGTCATGCTTTCAGCTTTGGCTGCTGCCGCCCGCGCCGCCGCCGCCAAGGCGGCGAGATCCGCGTTTTCCGGCAACAAATCCGCCGTGCGGGCGGGCAATGAGCCGTCCGGCCCCAGCCCTTCGTGGGCGAGAATGTCGGCCGCGCACAGCAGCCGCGCCTCGGCGGCATAGTCCGGGGCCAGTTGCGGGGCATGGTGCCAACTGATGCTGTCCGTGAGCAGGAGGGGCAGCTTCCAATACTGCAGCACCCGCGCGCCGACCAGTGCGTGATCGATGCTCCAGTACTCGTCTTCGGCCTCGGCAAAGCTCAACCGCGCGGCGGCGCGGAGTTCTTCAACGGCGGCCCATACCCGCGGCCGGCGCAATGCCAGGAAAACCTTGCCGATATCGTGCAGGAGCCCGGCAGCGTAGGCTTCATCCGGCTTGATGCGCATGGCGGGGTCCGCCCCCTGCAGCGTGCGCGCCAAGGCTTGGGCCAGTTCCGCAGCCAGTATCTGGTGGCGCAGGGCGCCTGCGGCGTCGAAGCCGGCCGGAAGTTTCGCGTTGCGGAGCCATGTGTCGGCGCCCACCATGAGCGCTACGTTGCGTACTTCCTTCAGACCCAACACGCTGACGGCGCGGCTGAGCGACGTAACCGTGGATTCCAGGGCGTAGAGGGCCGAGTTGGCCGAAGAAAGTATGCGCACGGCCAGATCCTGGCTTTTTCCGATCCCGGCCGTGATTTCTTCCAGAGAAACACGCGAGCCTTCCCTTGAGGCGTCGAAGAGCTTGGGCAGAAGCAGCGGGTCGTAAGGCAGTCCCGGCGGGTTGCCCGCTATCTCCTCAAGAAAGGCCCGGGCATCCTGCATCCTCTCGCCGTGCGACGAGGGCACCGTTCAGCTTCCTCCTGCGGCGGCGGGCGCGCCCGCGGTCGATCCTCCGTTTTGCCCGTACCCGGCCAACAGAGCCGAAACCGCCTGTTTTTTATCTTCGGGCACGAGACGTTTGCCGTCCAGCCAGATCAGGAACTTGACGGCCGGCTCCAAGCGGGGGTTGAGGGCAAGAGATTTGAGCAGGAAGTCGAGGCATTTGACGTTGTCTTTCTTTTCCAGCCAGGCGCGAGCAAGGTTGTAGAGCAGGTTTTCGTCCTGCCCGGCCAGTTCAAGGGCGCGTTCATAGTACTTCACGGCCTGATCCGTCATGCCGTTTTTCCGCAGTTTGATGCCGAACTCGTTGAAAAGGTGCTTGTGTTCCTCTTCAAAGGCAGCATCCAGCTTGACGAGACGGGTAAAAACATTTTGGGCCTTGTCGTTTTCGCCGCGTTCCAGATAGGTTATGCCCAGGCCGAAATTGGCGCGCACATTTTCGTCGTCGACCTTGAGGGCGTTGTTGTACTCCATTTCCGCGCTGTACAATTCATTGTTGGCCCTGTAACGCTCGGCTCTGGCAATAGTCTTGTTGATTTCGCGCATTTTGGGGTACACGGACTGCAGGTAGAGTTCCGGCTCCGGGGCAAAATGCGTGAGGAAGTATTCCCGGTTGACGTTTTTTTTGGGACCGGAGGGGACGTAATTGGGGTTGAGCGGTTGCACGTCCAGTGAACCGTCGTCGTTTTCTCCGCAGAACCAGAAGGTTTTCTGGATGGTTTTGCGCGTTGTCGTGCCGGTTCCGACTTTCTTGACTTCCTGGGAAGAAAAGACTCCGTGAATTTTTTGCGGTTCCGTATCAGCCTGCGTTTGACTCATCGTAATTTCCCCTGTTGCCGTCCCGGCTCCCCAGTCCCGCTTCCATGTCCAGCAGTGCGGCGGCGGCGGCGGCGGCGGGATCGGCCGCCCCGGTTATCGGCCTGCCCATGACCAGAAAGTCCGCGCCTGCGGCGACCGCTTCCCGCGGGGTACAGACCCTTGCCTGATCGTCGCCGCCTGCGCTGCCCGCGAACCGTATGCCGGGGCAGAGACACAAAAAATCGTCACCGCGTTCGCGTTTTACTGCGGCGGCTTCGCGTCCGGAGCAAATCACGCCGTCCAATCCCCAGTCTTCGGCTGAGCGGGCAAGGCGGCACACCGTTTGCGTAATTTCCGCCGTGTCGCCGCCCGCGCTGGTGAGCACGCTTACGCCCAGGAGCAGCGTTACGGCCCCGGAGGCGTTGCGCGCGGCAACGGCGGCGCGGCACATCGCCTCGCCGCCTGCGAGATGCAGGCTGAGCAACCCGGCGCCCAAAGCGCAGCAAGCCCTGACCGCCCTATGCACCGTATGCGGTATATCATGAAATTTCAAATCCACAAATACAGTGTACCCCTTGGCCGCGGACAGGCGGACCGGCTCGGGCCCGGCCGCGGTGAACAACTCCGACCCGATTTTCAGGCCGCTGCCTACGCTCCCGGAGGGGCTGCGCAGCGTGCCGACCTTATCGGCCAGGGCCAGGGCCGCTTCTGCGTCCGGCATATCCAGGGCCGTAAACAGGCGGGGCAGAACACTGCCGACCACCGGGTCGCCCGGCCGACCGCCCGTCGACGCAGGATCGGGGCGGGGCGTCACGACAATCCCCATTCGGCCGACAGCGCGGCTTGCCACTGCGGGCGCAGGGCCGGGGAAAGGGTGGAGGCGACGTACACCGCGCGCAGTTCCTGCCATGCCCGATCCAGGTCGTCGTTGACTATCCAGAAATCGAACCAGCGGGCCTGGTCCGTTTCACGGGCGGCCGTCGCCATGCGCAGGGCCAAGCCTTCTTCGCTCTCTGTTCCTCTGGCGCGCAGGCGGCGTTCCAGTTCCGCTCGCGAGGGCGGGAACAGGAAAATGAGACGCGCGGCGGGCAGGGCACGCCGGAGTTGCGCCGCTCCCTGCACGTCTATGTCGAAAAGCACGTCCTTGCCCTCGGCCGAGAGCGTCCACGCGGCAGCAAGGGGCGTGCCGTAAAAGCTGCCGTGCACCTGCGCCCATTCGGCGAAAAAGCCGGCGTCGCGCTTGTGCAGAAACTCTTCACTGCTCAGGAATTCGTAGTCCCTGCCGTTGACTTCACCCTGCCTCGGCGGACGCGTGGTACAGGAAACGGAGAGGACGAGATTGGGGAACTCCTGCAACAGACGCCGGCACAGGGTGGTTTTTCCGGTGCCCGACGGGGCGCAGATGACGACGGCGATGCCCGTCCGCCTACAGGCGTTCATTCTTCTTCCTCCTCCTGAAAGCGTTGCCGCATGGTTTCCGTTTGTATGGCGGAAAGGATCACGTGGTTGGAATCGGTGACGACCAGCGAGCGCGTCTTGCGTCCCCGCGTCGCGTCGATCAGCCGCCCTTCTTTTTCCGCATCTTCGCGCAGGCGGCGGACAGGGGCCGAGCCGGGGCC
>JAITEY010000062.1 GCA_031281815.1 Desulfovibrio sp.
TCGGCAGTACCCTGGAAAACTTGAAAGAAGCCGAGTCGGGGGAAGTCTACGAGTTCTCAAAGATGTACCCGGAGATGATCAAGGACGCGGAAAGCGAGAGCGCGGCCAAGGAAGCAAAATATTTTTCCTATGTTGCCGCTGTGGAAGAGGCGCATTCCAAGTTGTACCGGAAGGCCGCGGAAGCCGGGGGCAAGCCTGCCGCGACGGACTACTACATCTGCGCCGTTTGCGGATATACTCACGAAGGCCCGCATGACGCCGACTGTCCCGTATGCGGTGCCGGCGCGAAGGCTTTCTATAAAGTCGCCTGAGTCGAGCCGAAACGGTTTACTGCAACAGGGGGCTTCCAAGCCCCCTGTTGCATTGAGACGCCGCTCCAAACCCCGCCGGGCAGGTCTTGCGCCGGCTCAGACCGATCCGACAGGTGAGTCGGAGAGGTTGCATTCTCTCGAAAACATCGACGTTTCCTCGAAATTACAGTGCGTCCGCAACGGCGTTTACCAGCGCCGGGATGGTGTATTCCCGCGGCATGATGTGGCAGGGCAGGCCCGCTTTTTCCAAGGTGGAGGCCGTGATAGGACCGATGCAGGCGAATTTGATTTGAGGAAATCCGCGCAAAATCTCCGCGGATATGAGTTTTAGAAAATTTTCAACGGTCGAGGAAGAGCCGAACGTGATGCAGCGGATGACGCCGGACGCGGCTTTTTCCAAGACCTCGTCTCTACGTCCTCCCGCAGGCACGGTGTCGTACAGCGGCAGGACATCCACTCCGGCGCAATGCGTGCTCAGGAGTTTCGGCAGGGCATCACGGGCTTTGAGCGCTCTGGGCAAAAGGATGCGCATATCCGCAATCCGGCCGGCGTAGTGTTTGAGAATCCCCTCGGCCACGCTTTCCGCCACATAGTTTTCCGGCAACAGGTCTGCTTCCAGCCCGTGCCCGCGCAAGGCGCCGGCCGTTGCAGGTCCTATGCAGACCAGTTCAGAGCCTGCCAGGGCGCGGGAGTCGAGACCGGCGCGGCGCAAGCGCTTCCAAAAATAGTTCACGCCGTTCACGGAAGTGAAAATGACCATGCCGTAGCGGGCAAGAGCGTCCCGAAACGCGGGCCCGGCCGCGGGCTGCCCGGAACTGCCCGGCGGGAGGTGCGGGGAACCCGATTCCCCGGTTGAAAGCGTAGGTTCCTCGGCCTGCATCGCAGGCGCCGCATCGCAGTCGCCGAGGGGTACGATCTCTATGGTCGGAAACAGGATGACCTCGGCTCCCAGTTCCTCCAGCATGGCTGCCGTTTCCGATGCCTGTTCCCTGGCCCTGGTCACCACCACGCCCTTGCCGAACAGCGGACGTTTTTCAAAGCTGTTCAGGGTATCGCGCAGGGCGGCCGCGCGCCCCACGACAATCAGGGCCGGGGCGGAAAAGGCATGCTCTGCGGCCTCGGCGGGCGCACGGCCTAAAGTGGTCAACAGGCTCCTGTGGCGGGGCGTTGTTCCCCATTGCACCAAGGCCGCCGGCGTGTCTGCGTCCAGGCCGGCCTCCGTAAGCCTGCGGGCAATTTCGGGCAGATTTTTCATGCCCATATAAAACACCAAGGTCGCTCCGCTACGGGCCATGGCGTCCCAGTTATGCGCGCTCTCGGCCTTGCCGGGATCTTCGTGCCCGGTGGCGAAAAGCACCGAGGATGCGCAGGAGCGGTGCGTAAGCGGGATGCCGGCATAGGCCGGGGCGGCAATGCCGCTGGTGACACCGGGCACTACTTCAAAGTCGACTCCTGCCGCAACCAGCGCCTCGGCCTCTTCTCCGCCGCGTCCGAACATATACGGATCGCCGCCCTTCAGCCGGGCAACCAGCTTGCCTTCCTTCGCCTTGCGCACCAGAAGGGCGTTGATCTCACCTTGGGGCATGCTGTGATCCCCGCCCTGCTTGCCCGCGTAAATCAGTTCCGCATCCGCGCGGGCATAGGCGAGCAGACTTTCCGCCGCAAGGTAATCGTAGACAACGACATCGGCACGCGCCAAGACATCCCGCCCTTTCAGCGTGAACAGTCCGGGGTCTCCGGGACCCGCTCCGATGAGGCTGACTTTCATCAGAAATTTCCTATTACCGAGTAACGTCTTTTTTACGCCTCCGGCGGCCGGGGCGCTGCCCCGGACCTCGCCGGGGGAAATGATTTCCCCCGGACCCCCGCATAGGGGTTAGTGCGAAAATTTATGTGTTATACAGCGCACTATGCCTATGCCTGTTCCTGCCGTCCCCGGCAAAGCTCGGCCGCCTCCTTGCCCAGATCCAGAGCGCGCAGGTTGATCTCGGCGTCCTTGGGGGGCAGATGTCTGCGAATGACCTCGCCCAGGATCTCCGGCCCGAACGGCAGGAAACCGGCGGCGCAGGCGGCTCCGAGCAGAGCGCTGTTGCCGCTGCGCACGGCGCCGGCTCTCCGACCCAAAGCGTCGATGGATAAAAACAGGCTGCGACCGGCCGTCCGCTCGACTGTTTCCCTGACTTCCTCTATGTCCGGCAACCGCTCACGCCCCATGCTCACGCCTGGAGGCGGGATAAAATCCGTTGAGCAGACCGCCGCACCGCCCGGCACAAGGTACGGTACGGCGCGCATGCTTTCCAGGGCCTCAAAGCCCAACACAAGGTCCGCCTCGCCGGGGCGGATGGTCGGACTTCGAAAACCGCCAAGCAGCACCGTGGATTCCACAATGCCTCCGCGTTGAGCCATGCCGTGAATCTCGCCCGAAACCACCTCCAGCCCGTAGGCGACGGCCGCACGGGCCAACAGGGTCGTTGCCGTCAGGGTACCCTGACCGCCCACGCCCGTCAGGTAAATACGCAACGCAACGTTCTCAACATTCGCAACGTTCTCAACGTTCGCAACATTCATAGTTCACCCTCCTTTCTCGCCTTGAACGAGGGCGACGCCTGCACGCAGACCATACAGCCCGTACACAGATCGGGGTTGACGCCGCATGTGTCTCCCGTGCGGTAAAACGCCGGGCAGGCCAAGTTTTCCAGGCATTCCGCGGCTGCGGCGTCCTGACGGGCCGCGTACGCTTTTTGCCCGTGCCTCTTTTTCAGCACCCGGCGGGCATACAGCACACAGGGTTCCTCGACGATAATCACGCGCACACCCGTTTCGTCTTGCATTTCCCGCATCAGGGTGAGCAGCCGCTTCTGATTGTACCCGCCGGCCCGCGCAACGCGGGTCACGCCGCAGCCCCGGACCACGCTTTCAATGTCGAGATGCGTACAGTTCGCGCCGAGCACGTCCTGGTCCATGCCGGGGTTCGGCTGATGCCCGGTCATGGCGGTGGTTCCGTTGTCCAGAATAACCACCAGAACAGTGTGCTTGTTGAATACGGCGTTGACCAGCCCGGTCAGGCCGGAGTGAAAAAAGGTCGAGTCGCCGATAAAGGCGACTACGGGTTTGCCGAAACGGGCAAACCCGCTCCCGGCCGAGATCGAGGACCCCATGCAAAACAGAAAATCGGCCGCCCGCAAGGGTGGTAAAAGGCCGAGCGTATAACAGCCTATGTCGCTGGAATAGACGACTTCATCGCCGAACACCTTGCGCGCCGCAAAAAACGCCGAACGATGAGCGCAACCGGGACAGAGATTGGGCGGACGCCCCGGCAGGGCCGCGGGCGCGGGTACGGCCGGCGCGGCCGCTTCTTCGCCGAGTCCGAGCAGGGACTGCAACGCGCTCCGGACCTGCGGGACGGAATATTCGCCGAAAATTTCCAACGGTCCCTGTTTGCCCCTGATCTCCACAGGCAGGGACAAGGTGTGGGCCAGCGCCTGCAACGCACGCTCCACAAGCGGCTCGCCTTCTTCCAGCACGAGTACGACTTTGACCCGGCGCATGAAGTCTCCCAGAGCCTTTACCGGCAGAGGCAGACTCATGCCGAGTTCAAAGACGCGCGGCTTACGCTCCGGGGCTACGGCAAGCAGCGCATCATGCAGGTAGGCGCGGCTGATGCCGGAAGCAATGACGCCGATGTCGCCTTCCCCGCTCACGCGGTTGAAAGGGGACGCTTCCGCTGTATCCCGCAAGCGCTCCAGATTTGCGGCTGCGGCCCTGTGGCGGGCGCGGGCGACGGCGGGCACGGGCACGAAACGTCCGGGGTCGCGGACAAAGGGGATGACCGGAGCCGGATCCGGCAGAGAGCCGAACAGCACCGGGCCGCGCAGATGGTTGACTCTGGTGGTGGTGCGCAGCATGACCGGTTGCCCGCTTTCGCGGGCCGACAGCAGCGCGGCTTTGGTCATGTCCTTGCATTCCTGCGCGGATGCCGGCTCAAAACAGGGCATGCCCGCGAAACGCGCGTACAGGCGGTTGTCCTGCTCGTTCTGGCTCGAATGGCAGCCGGGATCATCGGCCGACAGCAGGACCAGCCCGCCGGGCAGGCCGGTGTAGGTCATGGTCAGCAGCGGGTCGGCGGCCACGTTGACGCCGACGTGCTTCATGGTCACAAGGCACAGCGCGCCGCTCAGGGCTGCGCCGGCCGCGCATTCCAGCGCGACTTTCTCGTTGACCGAATACTCGAAGACGAAACGGCCGCTCGCGGCGAGACTCCGAAAGCCGTCGGGAACTTCGGAAGACGGCGTGCCCGGATAACAGGAAACAAAATTGACGCCGGCTTCCAAGGCGCCGCGCACTACGGCCTCGTTCCCGAGCAGCAGATGCTTACCGCCGGCGGACTCAATCAACAGGTGGTTCATAAGCCTCCTCCGGCGCTGCGAAACCTGAAAGGCATGCCCCGACCGGGGCGGGACGGAGCCTCGCCGGCTATGCGCCGCCTTGTTTACCGTGTACCGAGTTTTTCTTCCAGTTCAAGCTTCTTCTGCGCCCAAAATTTCATATCCGCCGAGCCTGAGGGCAGGCCGGTCACGGCGTCGCAGGCCTTGACGGCGCGTTGCAGGTCGCCCGTCAGTTCGGCGAGAATCACGATGCGGGAATTGACGTTGGCTGCTTCGCCCGCTTCCAGCCCTCCGGATACCGCGTCAAGCAGGTCGAGGGCTTCGCGGAACTTGTCCTGCGCGGCCAGCGCCCCGGCCATGCCCATGGCCGATGCGACCTTCAGGGAAGGGTCGGCCGCGCCTATCTCCTTCCAGGCTTTGTACACCTTGTCGTTGTCCTGTAAAAGCGTCGCCGCTTCCATGACGGCGAACCAGCCCGCCGTCCGCACCGAGGCGGGCGCGTCGGCCATGAATTCCTCCAGCTTTTCCAGACGCATGGCCGGCGCGGAAATCACCAGGATACGCCCGAGGGACTCCGTTTCTTCCGATTTCCGGTTTTCCGCCTGCGTAACATAGAAATGCCGTCCGGCCACGGCTGCGATGACCAACAGCAGCCCCACGGCTGCGAATTTCGCCTTGGAAACCAGAAAACGCAGCAACGGCGAAGCTTCTTCCGAAACCTCCGAGCGGATGTCGGCAACCAGGCCGTCCTGATGGTCCGCTTTTACCGCCTTTATGCCCATGGTTTTTCTCCAATCGTTGTATACGTTGCGTAACGCGCTCCGGCCGGGGCCGCATACGGGCCGGCGGTTTGACGTTGCCGACAGCTTACCGGCTTTATGGAGGTGGGTCCATCGCATCAGCCGACGTGCCTTCCCTACACGTCCGGCCGACGAATGTCAAAAGCGCGGAACCGCCGCGCCGGGTGCGGAGCCGTCGGCACGAGGATGGGCAAAACGTCGACGCGGCGGCAGTGTCCGACTGTTGTTGCAGGTGCGCCGGAGTTACCCGCGTTCTTTCAAGCGATGCATAAAAACATCACGTCGCCGGCGGATTGTTCTCCGCGCCCGCCGCGCTGAAGCAACGTCCGTGCTTGTTGGAATCGCAAATCATCTTGGGGAGGTTCCTGCGAATACACCGGGCTGATGCCCGGATACATCAGTGCGTCCCGCGCGTTCCCGCAGCCTCTGTCGCCCTGTTTCGCCGTTTTTGATGCATAATCGCATCGTCGGTCCCTCTCCGTTTCGTCCTTCGCGTCCGACGCACAGTCCATGATGCTGTGTTTTCCTTTGGTTATGCATACCGGAGAGGCCTGTCCATGCCGGCACAGAGTTTGCTTTATATCGGTCGGCCTGATGCCGCGTATACCGTCGTCCCCGCCTGCGGCGGGGAGTGTGACGGAGCCGGAGGGGTGGACGACTGTGTGGGGAATGGGACAGTCAGCATATTCATCAGGCCGCAGACTTATATTCCAATCCGTTCCCGGCTCCGGCCGTCGGTCGCCTCCGTCCCGACGGGCGAGAGCCGGGAGGACTGCCTCCTTCCTATACAGCACATAGCGGTGTGCCTGGGCGCTTCCGGCATGTCCTCATTGTTTCGGGCCCGGAACATCACGACAGGAAGTCGCGCCGCATACGAAGTCTTTCGTGAAACAAGACGGGCCGACGGTTCTCGGCAACCGCATAAAGCACAACATCGGGGGCGAGGGTTTGCGTTAAAAGGCGCACTAGGGAAAAGGTATTCCCGGCTTCGCCGGGAGTCAAGCGGGGATTTCCCCGGAGGGACAGATGACAAAACCATTAAAGGAAACTGCGATGAAACTGTATTGTTTTGAATCAGGAATTGTGTGCAGTTATAAGCATTTGTTCACGTTGGCGGTGGATGTGGGGATGGAGTTCACCGTGCCGGTTTCCTATTTGCTCATAGAGCATCCCAAGGGCAAGGTGCTGTTTGACACCGGCAATGCCCTGGAAGTCGTGGACAATAAGAAGGAACACTGGGGTGACGTACTCGCCGCTTACGACCCTGTCATGCTTCCCGAGCAATGGTGCGTCGGCGCCCTGCGCAGCCGGGGGATCAGTCCGGAAGATATCGGCTGGGTGATTCTTTCCCATCTGCACCCGGACCGCACCGGCGGGATCGGCCGTTTTCCCAAGGCCAAGTATATCATACAGCAGGACGAGATCCATTATGCCTACGCCCCGGATTCGTTCATGCGTAAAGTCTATATCAAGAAGGATTTCGACAAGCCGGTAAACTGGCATTTCCTGCACGGTTGGGAAGACGACATGTTTGACCTCTTCGGCGACGGCAGTCTTGTGATCTACTTTACCCCGGGACACACGCCGGGCCACCAGTCGTTGCTCGTCAACCTGCGCAAAACGGGCAAACTCTTTTTTGCCGCCGATTCCTGCTATACGAATGAAAATCTGGAAAGAAACATTCCCCCCGGCCTGGCCTGGAACTTCGGAAACTGCGAACGGACCCTGCAGCGCATCCGCCACTTGCGCGACGAGGAAGGCGTCCGCGTTATCGCCGGCCGCGACATGCACTCCTGGCGGCAATTCAAGCAAGCGCCGCATTTTTATGAATAGAGCATGTTTTCCTCTACCTCGCCGAAAGCGCGACAACGCGGGAGAGAGTCGTGAGCTTCACGTATAAAAATCGTTTAGTCCTCGGGGAGGAAAGTGACGTCGCCGTTGCCCTGGTCACCCTGAACGATCCGCCGCTCAACCTGAACAGCCCCGCTTCCCTGCGGGAACTCTGGGAAACGCTGGAAAAACTTGCGCGCGACCCGATGGTTCGCGTGCTGGTCTTGACCGGCGCAGGCGGCAGAACGTTCTGCGCCGGCTCCGACGTCTCCGGTTGCCGGGAAACGGAGGGGAACCCGTCAGGGCGGATATACACGCCGGAAGCGGCGGCATTGAACAGTCTGGAGTTTATCGGCAAACCCACCATCTGCGCCGTTGAAGGTTATTGCATGGGCAGCGGGCTGGAACTGGCCTGTTGCTGCGACATTCGCATCGTATCGGAGAAGGCGGTGTTTTCCCGACCGGAAATTTCCCTCGGACTGTCTCCGGCCGGCGGCGGCCGCTGCCGGCTGCGCGATGTCGTCGGGCCTGCGTGGGCTTTGCAGATGATGTACTTCGGCGAACCCATCGACGCGGCGGAGGCATACAGGATCGGGCTTGCCGGCAGGATCGTTCCTGCCGGCGCCACCCTGGCGGCGGCTCTGGATATGGCGGAGGTCCTGATCGACAAATCGCCCGACGCCCTGCGCGCCGTCAAGAAGGAGGCCCGGCGCACGCAGTTGTGCGCGTCCGAGGACAACTGCCTCGCAGGGCCGAAATACGGCGGCGACACGGCCGATTACGCGGACTGCTCGTCCTCTTCCTCGGACACAAAGCGATCCGACTTGTGTTGCGGAGAGTCGGGCCGCCGTCCTTCCGCATCATTGCGTACCGATAATCCGTAAGCCTTTGCCTTGCGCACCACGGTAGACTGGTTGATCCCCAGCAATTTGGCCGCGCAGCGGGTACTCCGGCATTTGGCGAGGGTATCCTTGATAATCGCGGCTTCCACGCGTTCCAGGGTTTCTTTCAGAGTATGCGCCCCCATGGGCGCGATGTCGGGCGACACAAAGGCCGGCCTGCGCAAAAAGGGAGGCATATCCCTGCGGGTAATGGTGTCTCCGGGCGCAGTCACTACCAGCCGTTCCATGAGGTTCTCCAGTTCCCGCACGTTTCCCGGCCAGGGATAGTCCAGGAGCAGGGGGAAAACGGAGGGATGCAGGTCGCGCTTGCGGTGGTGGTGTTCACAGTGCTTGTTGAGGAAGGCGTGGACCATGGGGAGGATGTCTTCCTTGCGCTTGCGCAAAGGGGGAACGTGGATGGGCACTACGTTGAGGCGGTAATAAAGGTCTTCCCGAAAGAGCTTCCGAACCACGCGGTCGGCCAAATCCCGGTTGGTGGCGGCCAAGATGCGGACATCCACATCGGAGGGGGTTGTCGAGCCGATGCGCTGCGTCCGCTTTTCCTGGAGAACCCGCAGCAGCTTGACCTGCAGGCCCTGCGGAAGGTCGCCGATTTCGTCCAGGAGCAACGTGCCGCCGTCCGCCGCTTCAAACAGGCCCGTTTTTCCTTCCTTGTTGGCCCCGGTAAACGCGCCCCGCACATACCCGAACAGTTCAGATTCCAGGAGCGGCTCGGGTATGGCCGCGCAGTTGATTTTGATAAAGGGCTTGTTGCAGCGCAAGGAACGCTTGTGGATGAAGTCGGCAATCGTTTCTTTGCCCGAGCCGGACTCGCCCAGGATGAGCACCGTCGAATCGACGGAACTGACGCGGGTTGCCAGATCCAGGACGGCGCGCATGGACGCGGACTTGGCGACGATGTCCGGCACGCCGAAAGGATTTTGCCGGAGCTGTTGCAACTCCTTCTCGTATTGATTTTTCAGGTGGTAGGTGTGCCAGAGTTCATCCCGCAGGCGCTTCAACTCGGTGAAGTCGCGCGCAACGGCCACAACACGGACAATTTTTCCGGAGGCGTCGCGGAGAGGATTTGCGCTGACCAATATCGGCGCCCCGGTACGGGAGGTATGCATCGCGGAACACGGCTCGCCGCTTTCCAGCACCCGGAGAATCGTCGATTGGCTCAGCGTCTTGCTCTTCAACAGGTCCCGCGCGTTGAAACCGATAACTTCCTCGCTTTTCAGCCCGGTAATGCGCCGGCAACTTTCGCTGATGCGCAGGGT
>JAITEY010000085.1 GCA_031281815.1 Desulfovibrio sp.
AAAGTGGACGCCGTCGTCGCGAAACTCGACCCCGAAGACTATACCCTGGACGAAAAAGCCCGCGCCGCCATGCTCACGGACCAAGGCACCGAACATGTGGAAAAACTGCTCGGCATAGACAACCTCTTCGACGCCCGGAACATCACCGTCCAGCACCATGTGCATCAAGCCCTGAAAGCCCGCCGGCTCTTCAAACGCGACGTGGATTACATCGTGACCGACCGGCAGGTGGTCATCGTCGACGAGTTCACGGGCCGGCCCATGCCCGGACGCCGTTTTTCGGACGGCCTGCACCAGGCCCTGGAAGCCAAGGAACAGGTCAAAGTCGAGGCCGAAACGCAGACCATGGCCTCCATTACCTTCCAAAACTACTTCCGCATGTACGACAAACTCGCGGGTATGACCGGCACCGCCGATACCGAGGCCGTGGAATTCCACGAAATATACGGCCTGGACGTCATTTCCGAGCCGACGCACAATCCCATGATCCGCCTGGATATGCCGGATGTCATCTACCGCACCCGCAACGAAAAAATGGAAGCCGTCATCGCCGGGATCAAGGAACTGCACAAGAGCGGCCAGCCCGTGCTGGTCGGCACCATTTCCATCGAAACGTCCGAACAGATTTCCGACCGCTTGAAAAAAATCAACATTCCCCACAACGTCCTGAACGCCAAGCACCACGAACAGGAGGCGGCGATCATCGCCGAAGCCGGACAAAAGAATAAGGTGACCATAGCCACCAACATGGCCGGACGCGGCACGGACATCGTCCTGGGCGAAGGCGTGCGCGAACTCGGCGGCCTGTATATCCTGGGCACCGAACGCCACGAAAGCCGGCGCATCGACAACCAGTTGCGCGGCCGCTCCGGACGCCAGGGCGACCCCGGCTGCTCGCGCTTCTACCTTTCCCTGGAAGACGACCTGATGCGCCTCTTCGGCTCCGACCGCATTTCCAAAATCATGGAAACACTGGGACTCAAAGACGGCGAATCCATCGAACACCGCATGATATCCCACGCCATTGAAAACGCCCAGAAACGCGTGGAAGGCCACAACTTTGAAATACGCAAAACGCTGCTGGACTACGACAACGTCATGAACCAGCAGCGCGAGGTCATCTACTCCCTGCGCCGTGACGCCATCAACAGGGAGGATACCGAGTCCGCCGTCATGGAATTTCTGGACGATACCCTGAACGAGATGTACTCCGCCTACGACGCCGCACGCGGCAAACTCACCCCCGAGGAGGAAGAACAACTCAACGCGCGGCTCCAGGAAGTGTTCAACCTCAAACGCGTCAGGCCGGAAGGCGAAGCCTTGCCCGCTCCCGCCGAATGCCGAGCGTGCGTGCTGCGGATTCTGGATGAAGTGAAGGCGTCGGCGCCGGAAGTGTACGCGGATATCCTGCGCTATTTCATGCTGGAAGAACTGGACCGCTCCTGGAAGGAACACCTGCTGAACATGGACCACCTGCGCGACGGCATCGGCCTGCGCGGATACGGGCAGCGCGACCCCAAGCAGGAATACAAGAGCGAAGGGTTCGCCATGTTCCAGGAGATGCTTTTCAGCATTCAGGAAAACCTCTTCAAATCGCTCACGCGCCTGCGCATCCAAAGCGAAGCTCCCGAAAACGCCGCGCAGGCGGATACGCCGCCGGGAACACCCCTGCCCGGCGAACCCGGCAAGACGGGCGATCCGGCGGACAGCGCGCAAAGCGTCACGGACGGGGCGGGCCGGCAGGGGAAAAAAGCGGTGCCGCCCTTTACACACAAGGACAGGAGCGACAAACTCAACTATTCCCGTTCAGCGGAAGGTCCCGCGAAAAAAGTCCCCCAACGCCGCGAAACGCCCAAAATCGGACGCAACGACGAATGCCCCTGCGGCAGCGGCAAAAAATACAAAAAATGCTGCGGGATGGGGAAATAGCCGTGTCCGGCAGGCGCATCCTGCTCCTCGGTGTCGGCAACATCCTCTACCGGGACGAAGGGGTCGGCGTCCACGCCCTGCGCCTGCTGGAACAAAATTACCGTTTCTCCGACAACGTGACCCTGACCGACGGAGGCGTCATGGGCAAGCTGCTCATGGCCGTACTCATGGAGCACGAGGCCGTCGTCGTTCTTGATGCCGTGCTGGGCGGCGAAAAAGCGGGGACCGTCTACCGCCTGGAAGGCGAAGGACTCCGCAAAAGCCTCGGGTTCCACGATTCACAACACCAGGTGGACCTCGTGGACACCCTCATAAGCTGCGGTCTCATCGGCAACAGGCCGGAAACCGTCGTCATCGGCATGGAACCGGAAAATTACACCGAACCCGGCACGGAGCTGACCCCGACCTGCGCGGCGGCCCTCCCCAAACTTGTCAAACACGCCCTTGAAGAACTGCAAGCCGCAGGCGGTTCCGCCCGCCCGCGTACCGCAGCAGATACAGCTACGTAGTAATAACAATCCGGTATTATAGCTGTTTCTCAAAATGAGAAATTTCGTCCTTCTTCACGCATGCTCCGTTACCAGGATTCCGGAGGCCGCCGGCTTGTGTGAAAAACGCGAAGCACCTGCACCTCATTCCCGCTGATACGATAGGGGACAAGAAACGGTTATTTCTCAATCACAAGCTCCCGTGTCCCGGTCACTCTACCCGGCCTGCCCATTCCCGGATGTTCCGCCAAGTCTGCCGCATGCTTTGCGGATATATGCGTACACCTTTTTTGCTGCTTCGGGATCCTCCCGGGCAATGTACTCCGTTGCAACGTCCAAGTTGCGGTTTGCGGTTTTGAGCCACTTAACCCGCACGATAACCCCACTTGGCGTCCAGTGCCGCGTTCTCTTCATCCGAGGCAAAATCGCCGGAGTCCGCTTCTGTCAGCCCTTTTTTGATTTCGGCCAGTTGCAGGGCTTCCTCCTCGACAAATGCCTGAATGGCTTGAACAGCAAGAACGCTCTTCGTTCGGCCTGTTGCCTCCGCGAGGGCATCCAGTCGGTCCGCAAACTCTGGAGGTAAATGCATAGACATAGTGGTCATTTCCAAGATACCTTCCTCTCCTTCAGCGGGTTGATTCAGCCGTTCCTGCAACGGCGGCGAAGCGGCTGATGATGACGGCTGCCGCCTGGGCCGCGTTCAGGGAGTTGAAAGCGCGGGCCATGGGGATGTGGAGGAGGAAGCGGCAACGTTTTTCCAGTCCCGCCGGCACACCGGAGTTTTCCCCACCCAGCACCAGCAGGGCGGGCAGGCGCAGCGCACAGCGCAGGGCGTCGAGAACGGGGGCGGCGAGACCGTTCGTTGCGCGGGGTTCGGGAGACGATGCGGCTCCGTAGACGGTCAGCCCCAGTTCTTCGGCCCTGTCGAGCGCCCGGCCCAGGTTGGCGACCTTGGCGACGGGAAGCTTGTCCAACGCGCCGGAGGCGATCCTGGCCGCCGCCGCCCCGAGATACACGCCGTTGTGCTTGGGGATGATCATCCCCGCTCCTCCCATGGCGTACAGCGTGCGGGCTATGGCCCCGGCGTTGCCGGGGTCCTGCAGATGCGCCGGCATGAGCGCGAGGGGCAAGGGAGCGTCGGGAACGGACAGCAGCAGGCTTTCAACGTCCGTGAAGCCGGGGGTGAACAGCCTGGCCGCGACGCCGCCGCACGGGCCTGCATACACGCGCGCGAACGCCCGCGTGTCGAGAAAGGAAAAGCGCAGTCCCGCCGCACGGCAGAGATCGGCTATTTCTTCAGTCTCCGGCGTGCGGCGTCCTTTGCGCACAAAGACGGCGTCGACCCGTTCCGGGCTTGTCCGCAGGATTTCCGCCACGGCCTTGCGCCCCGGCAGGATGTCGGACGGCGCGGCCCGGTCTTCGGGCATCGAATTTCCCGACACCGGATAACCTGCCCCTGTGTCGGGACGGGCGGCATCGGAGGCCGGGCCGCGCCCGCCCGCCGCACGGCGGGGATAGTCTTTCGTTGCGGCGCGGTATGGGCGTTCGTTCATCAGAAATTCCTTCAATGGTCTGAAGCCTCTCCCTTCAGGGAGATGCCGGCTCGCTTTTTCCCCCACGCCTTGCCCCGCATGTTGCCTTGCTGGGGAAGATAGGGTAGTTTACGCGCCTGACGGCTGTTTTCGCCGCGGATACTCTCGTACCGCGGCCTTGCAGAAACAACCATAACCCTGTGGTCGGTATTTTTGCAATCAGTTACGAGAATGTGCCGGCAAGCGTTGTCGGGCAGGGTTTGGAGCGGCCTGCTCTCGGCCTTTGCCGCCGCGGCGTTGCTTTCAGCGTGCGCGACGGGAGGCGGTTCGGTTCATTATGACCCGGACGCGCCGGAAATGATGTCTTTTTATACGCCGCGCGACGACGGCCGTCCACTCACGTCGGACGAACTTTACGCATTCAAGACCATAGGCGACCTGGACCGCAACCTGTCTCCCGAAGACGCGCGCACGGTGGAACTGCATTTCAAGTTTTTCGTGCATGAACGGCGGGCGCTTTTCGAGCGTTTTCTGACGCGCAGCGCGCGTTTTCTCCCCTATGTCGTCGGCGTGTTCACCACGCGCGGCATTCCCAAAGATGTCTCCTACCTGTTCATGGTGGAGAGCGGCGGCAACCCCAACGCCTATTCACCGGCGAGCGCCTCGGGCCTGTGGCAGTTCATTCCCCTTACGGGGCGCAAGTTCGGCCTGACGCAAAACGCGTGGGTGGACGAGCGGCGCGACCCCTATAAAGCCACCTACGCGGCTTCGGATTACCTGCTGAAGCTCTACAACGACTTCGGCAACTGGCATCTTGCCGTCGCCGCCTACAATGCCGGCGAAGGTAAAATAGGGCGGGCCGTAAGCGGCACGGGCGCCAAAGACTTTTTCGACCTCTGCCGCCTGGACGAACAACTGGATGAACGCGCCCGACTGAAACAGGAAACCCGCGATTATGTGCCCCGGCTGCTTGCCGTGGCCAAAATCATGCGCAATCTCAAGCGCCTCGGGTTTGAAGAACCCGGACCCGACGCCGCCTGGAAACTGACCCCGGTCAGCCTGCCGCCCGGCACCAACCTGGCCGGTCTGGCCAAACAGCTCGACCTGAGCTGGGAGGAATTCACCGCCGTCAATCCGGCCTTCCGCAAAACGGCAAGCCCGCCGACGGCCGCGTCCACGGCCTATGTGCCGCCGGACAAACTGACCGTTGCCGTGAACTGGGCAGCCGGGCCGGAAGCGCGCGCCTACGCCGGATGGAAGGAACATACCGTCAAAAAAGGCGAAACGTTCGCCTCCATCGCCAGACGTTACAAGGTTTCCGCCGATGCCGTCAAAAACGCCAACGGCATGACGGCGCTGCCTCCCGTCGGTTCGGTCGTGCTGATTCCTTCCGGCAAGGGCGGACCTGCGCAGGCTGCGGCAGCCAAAACGCCTGCGGCCGGAGCCGAAGCGCGGACGGCATCATCCGGAACCCGGGCGGCCGGAGGCAAAACGCAGGCTTCCGGCTCGAAAACGCAGGCAGCCGGGAAAAAGTCGACGCGGGGCGGAACCGTGACCGTCAAAGCCGGCGACACGCTGTATTCCATAGCCAAGGCAGGCAACATTTCCGTAAAAGCCTTGATGGAGGCCAACAATATGAAACCCGGAACGCTGCTGAAGATCGGGCGCAAACTGGTCATCCCCCGATGAACGGACGCAAGCGCAATGCATGACCACAGCGATGCGCATCGCGCACGACCGGCGCCGTGCCCGATGAACGGACGCAAGCGCAGCGCATGAGCGCACATCCGCACTCCGTTGTGTCCGCAACGACGACGGACACGCCTGCGGCCGAGCATTGCCTGTCCTTTGAGGATGCGGCCTTTGCCAACGAGCTGTTCGGCCCGCGCAACGCCAACCTGGATTTCCTGGCCCGGCGCACCGGGCTGCGCATAAGCACGCGGGGCGGGGCCGTCACCCTGCAGGGGCCGGCGCCGGCCGCCGCCCTGGCGCGCGAACTGCTCATGCAGTTGTACGGCCTGCTCAAATCCGGCCTGCGCCTGCACCCCGACGATGTCCGGCACGCCTGCGCCGTGCTGGAAAGGGACCCCGAGGCCGACCTCGGCCGCCTGTACCGCGATACGGTCTTCGCCGCGGGGACGCGCAGGAACATCGTCACCCGGACCCTGACGCAACGCGAATATGCCGCATCCCTGCGCGACTGCGACATGACCTTTGCCGTGGGGCCGGCCGGGACGGGCAAAACCTATCTGGCCGTGGCCGCGGCGCTGTCCATGCTCATGTCCAAAAAAGTGCGGCGCATCATTCTTACACGGCCCGCCGTCGAGGCGGGCGAACGCCTGGGCTTTCTTCCCGGCGATCTCGCGGAAAAGGTCAACCCTTACCTGCGCCCCCTGTACGACGCCCTGCACGACATGCTGGACCCGGAAAAAACGGCTGAAATGACGGCCGCCGGGTTGATTGAAATAGCCCCGCTTGCCTTCATGCGCGGGCGCACGCTGAACGACGCCTTCATCATTCTGGACGAAGCCCAGAACACGACGCCGGAACAGATGAAGATGTTCCTGACCCGCCTGGGTTTCGGATCCCGCGCCGCCGTCACCGGCGACATAACGCAGATAGACCTGCCCAGGGGGCCGGACGGGGCCGGGCGCTCCGGCCTGATACAGGCGCTCGCCGTGCTGAAGGGCGTGGAAGGCGTGAACATGATTTTTTTTCAAAAGGATGATATCATACGTCACCCTCTCGTGGGTCGCATAGTGGATGCCTATGACCAATATCAAGAAAATTCCCGATAAGGCCGGCACGGGATTCAGCCAACTCCTGACGCGCCTGGGTGAAAAACTCCCTCCCTGGGGCTTTTACCTGCTTGTCGCGTCCCTGGTGCTTCTGTCGGTGCCCGCCGCCGTGGACCTCACCCCGCGTCCGGACATGCTGCGGGAAGGCAGCATAGCCCCGGCGGACATCGTCGCCGACAGCAGTTTTCTCTACCGCGACGACGCCGCGACGCGGGCCAGACAGGACTTGGTGCGTAAAATGCAGCCGCTGGTGCTGGATTTCGCAAGCGTCCCCGTGGAGCAGATGCACCGGCGCGTACAGCGCATCTTCATCGACGCCAACGAGGCGCTCGAACTGGACGAGCAGGAGGCGCTGCGCGCCTTCCTGTCGCGGGAGATGAACCGTCAACTGACCACCGGTGAAATCGGGGCGCTGACCTCGCGGGCTATGCAGGACGCCGCCCTGCAACGCCTGCTGCCCATAGCCGCATCCTACCTGAACAGCGGCGTTCTGCAGGAAATTGCCGTAATCAGCCCGTACCCCGGCGGGGTGGTGGTGCGCAACAGGGAGACGGGCGAAGAAAAACGCATTGAAGAGAGTTTCGCCCTTCCCGATATCCGGCGGCTGGAACTGCTGCTTTCCCAGGAAATCCGGGGACTGTCTCTCAGCAATGACGAAAAGCGCATGCTTGATGCCGTGTTCGACGACCTGCTGTATCCTTCGCTGCTGCCGAATTACGAAGTCACCAAGCAGCGCGCGGACGCGCTTGCCGATGCCGTCGAGCCGGTGACGCACCGCGTTCAGCGCGGGGAGGTCATCATCCGCCAAGGAGAAAAGGTAAGCGCCGAGCAGGAACTCAAGATGCAGATTTTCCTGCAAAACAAGGAAGACCGTTTCAATACCAAGCTGTTTCTCGGAACGGCGCTTTTCGCGCTGCTGACCTCGGCAGGACTGCTTTTTTCGCCCAGCGGGTCTGTGTCGGCGCGCATGGAAAACAGGGATTTCATCTTCCTGGCGGTACTCATGGCGATTTTTGTGCTGCTCGCCAAGGCGATAGCCGTTCACGGGGAGCAGTTGGCCGCGGTGAGCGGCAAGTTTCTGCCCGAAAGCCTTGTTTTCGCGGTGCCGGTCGCGGGGGCGGCCTCGCTGGCCGCACAGATTTTCGCCGCCCGGCGCTATCTGGTCACGGGCATCCTGCTGGCGTTCTTCTGCACGATAACGGTGCGGGGGTCGATGGCGCTGTTCCTGTTCTATTTTCTCTCCGCCATGTGGAGCACCCGTCTGACCAACCGCAGCGCCGCGCGCCGCGACGTGGTCCGCTCCGTACTGCCGCTGGCCGTCGGGCTGACGGCCATGTGGGGGGCGACCACCATGATACAGGGCGGGGCGCATACGCGCTATCTTTCCGAACTGCTGGCCTTGCTGGGGGGCGGGGCGTTCTGCTCCATGGTCATCACTTTTGCCCTGACCCCTCTTGTGGAGATGGTCTTCGGGTACACTACGCGTTTCAGGCTCATGGAACTGATGAACCTGGAGCAACCCCTGCTGCGCGACCTGATGATGCTGGCCCCCGGCACCTACCACCATTCCCTTGTTGTGGCGAACATGAGCGAAGCCGGCGCCAAACGCGTGGACGCCCACGCCATGTTGTGCAAGGTGGGGGCGCTGTACCACGACATCGGGAAAAGCCTCAAGTCCGGCTATTTCATAGAGAACCAGGGCGGCGCGGGCAACCCGCACGACCGGCTTGCGCCGTCCATGAGCGCCCTGATTCTCATTTCCCACGTCAAACAGGGCATCGAACTGGCCGAGAAGCACAGGCTGGGCCGGGAAATAACGGACATCATCGGCCAGCACCACGGGACGGGGCTGATCCGCTATTTCTTCGACAAGGCCGCCGCCATGCCCGACATGCCGCCGCCTGCCGAGGGAGATTTCAAGTACCCCGGCCCCAAGCCGCAAAGCAAAGAGGCCGCCATCGTCATGCTCGCGGATATTATCGAAGCGTCGAGCCGCACGCTGGTGGATCCGTCACCCGCCCGTCTTGCCCAGCACATCGACGGCGTTATGAAAAACGTGTATTCTTCCGGTCAGTTGGATCAATGCGACCTGACCCTGCGCGACCTGCATGCCCTGACGGACAGTTTCAACCAAATGCTGCTCGGCCTGCATCACCAGCGCATCAGCTACCAGCCTCCCCAGGACAAGAGCGCGCCGCCCAGGCTTCCTGCCCTGAAACCCGCCGGCGAGGCGGATCCGGGCCTGGCCGTCCGCGTACAGGCCGCGGAGAGCGCCGTGCCGGGCGAGCGCGTGAATGAACCCGCGACGCCGCGCGGCCCCGGAAACACAGCAGCGCTGAGAGGACGCGGGAGCGGGGAAACCGCAATGTCGAGCGGGCGCAAGAGCAAAGTCATACGCATGAAAAACAAGACCGCGCAATTTGAGGAGGCCGATGCCCGGCATTCCTGAGCATGCCCTGCCGCCGGCATGTACGCTCAAAGCGCCTCTGGACCGGCGCAGCCTGCGTGCGCTGCTCAGGCGCATGGCGGACGTTGCGGGCATACCCTGCCCTGATGCGGCGCTGCTCGACGACCGGGGCATGGAGGCGTTGCAGGCGGAATGCCTGGGCAGACCGGGCCCGACAAACATCCTTTCTTTCCCTGCCCCGACTGCGCCGAGCGGGTCTGCGGAGGGGTTTCGCGGTTGTCTGGCCCTGTCCGCGGACACCCTGGAGCGGGAAGCCTTTCTTTACGGGCAGGAGGCAACCGCGTACTGTATCCGCCTTCTGGCCCACGGTCTGGCGCATCTGGCCGGGCACGACCACGGCCCGACCATGCGGGAACTTGAAGAACGGCTGGAGCGTGCCGGCGCGGCGGCGCCGGCGGAGATTGTTATGTGAACGTTGAAGGCGCCGCGTTCAGCCGACGACCATGTTGCGCCCGCCCGCCTTGGCCTTGTAGAGATTGGCGTCGGCCCGGCTTATACAGGAGCCCACAAAGTCGCTGAACGGCAAATTATCCGGTGTCGGGCCCGTTTCGCAGACGCCGAAACTGGCGGTAATCCGCAACTCGTGGCCGGCAAAACGCAGGCGCAGCTTTTCCACGCCGGAGCGCAGGCGTTCCGCGACCACAAGCCCCAACGTCAAAGGCATGCCGGGCAGCAACATGAGAAATTCCTCGCCCCCGTATCGACAGCAGATATCGTCGGGACGCAGGGCGTGGGCAATGTGCGTGGCGAAAAGTTTCAAAACCTCATCGCCGCAAAGGTGCCCGTAGGTATCGTTAAAAAGTTTGAATCTGTCGATATCCGTGATAATCAGCGTGGACACCGCGGGGCGCGCCGTGCTGAACACTTCTTCCGCAAAGTGCATGAAGGCTTTGCGGTTGTATATGCCTGTCAGCGCATCCCGAAACGACATGTTCCTGTATTCTTCACTGGCTTGGGTCAGTGAAGAGATACGTTGCGTCAACTGCAGCGTCAAATGATTGAGCGCTTCAGCACATTCACCGATAAAAAATTCCTTGTTGCCGTAATCACCCCCGGCAATCTGCTTGATCTGCCAAGCCAGCCTGCGCAATTTGCCCTGAAAGGATTTCAGCGCGTCTATAGTTATGCCCTGCACCGGCGGAGAATAGTCCAGGTTGCCGTCGGACAGCGCCGCCGACATCTTGCGTATGCCCCAGGCAATCGAGAGCAGTTCCTCAAAATTCCTGATGCCGCGCAAAGCCTCGGGAGGCGTTTCGTTGCTGCATTGCGGCGCGGCAATAACCTGCAACAGATATTCCACGGCTTCGTCCGCAAGCGCAACGGCCTCGGCAGGATGTTGCGCGGCAGTCCCCTCCGGCTGTTGCGCGTCATCATCAGCCGAGGGAAGCGACTCCGTTGTCTGCACGTCCATGGCAAATCCCTGTTGCTGATCAGCGGCCGGCCGACTGCCCGCAAACATGCGCTGCATGGGGAAGACCACCGTTACCCGGCCGGGGCGCCGGGAGGCGGCCGCCCTTTCGGCAGTTGCGGAGCCGTCGCTGATGTCTCTGCACGATTACACTCCGGAAGCAACGCGACACGAAGGCATCCGTCGTCGCCGTCATCGCTGCGTATCTTTCCGGCTATTACCGATACCATTGTGAGTATAGCAGCCGATGCCGGGCAGGTCAAGCGACATTCCTGCAAAACTCCAGGACAATCCCATGAGTATTTCAATCCATTGAAATTACTAAGCAATATTTTTTAGACCAAATCGTGTAAACATCAATTATTTCTGTATGTTGTCAATTTTGCTGCGCTTGCTCCGCCGCAAAACTCCATCGACGCGGCGTGAAGCCGATACAGGGCGCGAAAGCTCGGGCCGGCGCCGTCCCTTCGACACCGCGCGCGGGAAACACCGGAGGCAAAACATCCCGGCTATGCATCCGCTGCATATGGATATGTGAAATCGGTATTTTCGCTTCCCGAAATCCCGGCGTAGCGTCGTCGGCAACGTGGACGGGCGTTCTTTTGCGCCGGTTCCGGGGCAACCTCGCCGCCGTATCGGTATCGGACGGAATCGGAACGTCCGGGCCGCGTCCGCGCCGTATCACCGAATTTTGCCGCAACCGGGAGGTCATACCATGAAACGTTGGATTATCGCTCTTGTACTCGCGTCGGTGCTGCCGGTCGCCGGGTTTGCCCACGGAGCGGAACTGCGCATCAGCAAACAGTACGGAATCAACTACCTGCCCCTGATCGTGCTTGAACAGCACAAGCTTATTGAAAAGAACGCAAAGGCCGCCGGTCTCGGCGAGGTCGCCGCCGCCTGGACGACCCTTGCCGGCGGCGCCGCCGCCAATGATGCCCTGCTTTCGGGCAGCGTGGACATTATCGCCCTGGGCGTGCCCCCGTTCATCCGGCTTTGGGACAAAAGCAAAGGACAGGCCAAGGCTCTGGCCCCTTTGTCCGAATTCCCTCCTTCCTTGACGACCAACAACCCGAACGTAAAAACCTTCAAGGATTTCTCGGAAAAGGACAGGATAGCCCTGCCCGCCGTCAAGGTTTCGCTCCAGGCGCTGCTTCTGCAGATGGCGGCCGCCAAGGAATACGGCCTTGCCGACTATGACCGCTTCGACCGCCTCACCGTCACCATGAGCCACCCCGACGGTCTGCTCGCCCTGACTTCCGGGAAATCCGAGATAACCGGGCATTTCACGCAGGAACCTTTTCTGTCCGCCGAACTGAAGCACCCCGGCATCCGCGTGGTACTCGACGGTTACGACGTGCTCGGCGCGGCGACCTACCAACTGCTGGCAGCCTCAACCAAGTTTTACGAGCAGAACACCAAGCTTGCCGAAGTGGTCGTGCAATCGCTGGAGGAAGCCGATGCCTGGATCGCCGCCAACCCCAAAGAAGCTGCCGAACTCTATGTGAAAGCCGCAAAATCCAAGGAATCGCCCGCCGAAATCCTGGTCATGCTGCAAAATCCTCATGCCGGCTATACCACGACGCCGAAAAAGACCACCACGTTCAGTGATTTTCTCTATGAAGTGAAAGCCGTCGGGAAAAAACCCGCCGACTGGAAGGAACTCTACTTCCCGCCGGTACACGCCAAGGCCGGCAGTTGAAACATCGCGCCGGCACTTCAACATAGGATTTGTGTGTCTCCGGCGGCCTGTCGGCAGCATGCGTTGAAAGTTTTCCGGACCGACCATGGATGCGTCCCCGATTCCCGAAAGCCCGCCCTTCCTGGAGGTCAGGAACCTGACATTGCAGTATACGACGCCGCAATACCTGGTGACCGCGACCTGGGATATCGGCTTTCGCGTCGCCCGCTTCGACAGGCTGATTCTTCTCGGCCCGTCGGGGTGCGGCAAATCGACGATTCTGAAAGCCGTCGGCGGGTTCATAAAGCCGGCCCGGGGAGAAATCCGTCTTCAGGGCAAGCTCGTCACGAAACCCGGTGCTGACAGGGGGATGGTTTTTCAGGAGTTCGACCAGCTCTTGCCCTGGAAAACGGCCCTGGAGAACATCGTTTTCGCTGTGACTTCCGCCCGGCGGCTGCCGCGCCGGCAAGCCCTCGAAGAAGCGCGTGAATGGCTGCACAAAGTCAATCTGACGGCCTTTGCGAACGCGTATCCGCATGAGCTTTCCGGCGGCATGAAACAACGGGCGGCCATCGCCCGTTGCCTGGCGCTCAATTCCCCGCTCATCCTCATGGATGAGCCTTTCGCTTCCCTGGACGCGCTTTCCCGAAGCGCAATGCAGGAAGAACTGCTGCGGCTGTGGGAAGAAACCCGACGCACGCTGATTTTCGTTACCCATTCCATAGACGAAGCGCTCATCCTCGGCACGCGCATCATTCTGTTCTCCCCGCACCCCGGACAGGTGCGGGCCGAATTCACTCCGGCCCGGCGCAACGTCGGGCCGGGCCTGCGCGGATATGAGCTGCGGGAGCGCATAGAACACCTGCTTTTTCAGGACAGGGTGGACTATGCCATTTGAAGCGAAGCGCCGCGCGCTCCGTTCCGAAGCAGGGGATCCGGGCGGAGACGCGGCGGCATCGGCCTGCGCGCTGTGGCTGAACAACGAGTACACGCTTGCGGAAGCGGGGCGTCTGCCGGAACTGCAGGTGCATCTGTCCCTTGTGGACCGGCTGCGCCAGGTAACCGCCGTCAGAAAAGGGTGCGTCGTGCTGCTGCTTGTCCTGCTTTGGCAAGCGTATGCCGTGCTGCTTGACAACGACCTGATGTTTCCGACCTTCAGCGCCGCGCTGCTTGCGCTTTACGACGCCCTTGCCCAGGGTGAACTGCTCCGCGCCGTGGGCACGTCTCTGCGCGTTCTGGCGGCCGCCTATGCCGTCGGCGTCGTCGCCGCCGGTCTTCTGACGGTTTTCGCCCTCACGAGCCGCTTCGGCAGCGACCTTTTGGAAACCTGCACCGGCATGTTCAACCTGCTGCCCGCCATCGCCCTCCTGCCTCTTGCCCTGCTCTGGTTCGGCCTCGGTTATCCGAGCATCATGTTCGTTATCGTCCATTCCGTAACCTGGCCCATGACGTTGAACATCTATTCGGGGTTCACCGGGGTGAGCAAAACACTGCGTATGGTGGGGCGGAACTATGCGCTTTCCCCTCCCGCCTTCCTGTTCAAGATACTGATCCCTGCGGCGCTGCCGCAAATTTTGACCGGCCTCAAGGTCGGCTGGGCGTTTTCCTGGCGAACCCTTATCGCGTCCGAGCTTGTGTTCGGCGTCAGTTCCGGATCGGGGGGCATAGGCTGGTTTATTTACGAGAAAAAGAACCAACTGGACATTCCTTCTGTTTTTGCCGGGCTGATTATGATTATCGTCATCGGGCTCCTTGTGGAAAACCTGCTTTTCAATGTTCTGGAAGTCAAAACCATACGGAAATGGGGCATGCAATCCTGATGTCCGCGGCAACGGAAAGAGCGCATGTAATCTTGATATCCACGGCAAAAGCTCATCCGAAGGATCGCCCATGCGGTATTTCAACCCTCCCGCTCTGAAAAAACTGTTCTACGCAATCCTGGCGCGCAACGGCGTCTGCGAGGATGCCTGTATCCATGTTTCGGAAGCCGTAATACAGGCGTCATTGCGCGGAGTTGATTCGCACGGGATCAATCTTTTCCCGCATTACTACGCCGCGCTGAAGGCGGGGCGCATCAATAAGCGCCCGCGATTCACGCAGGTCCGCACCGGGCCGTCCGCAATTATTTTCGACGCGGACCACGGCTTCGGGCATCATGCGGGCGCCGCCGCCATGCAGGCGGCCGTGGAAGCGGCGAAAGAAAACGGCGTGGGAGCGGTTTCCGTAAAACATTCCTCCCACTTCGGCGCGGCGGCCTATTATGCGTTGTCGGCGGCAAGGCGGGGCTGTCTCGGCCTGTGTTTCACCAACACCAACGACAGTGTCCTGGCATACAACGCGACAAAGCCCTTTTTCGGCACCAACCCCGTCTGCCTGGCCGCGCCCATGGCGGATGAAGAACCTTTCATGCTGGACATGGCCACATCGGTCGTCTCCATGCACCGCGTCCGCAACTGCCTCCGCACGGGCGCCCTCCCTGCTCCGGGACAGGCATACGACGCGGACGGAAAAGAAACGCGCGACCCCGCCGCGGTCCGTTGTCTCGGCCCGGTCGGCGGCTACAAGGGCTACGGCCTGGGGATGATGGTGGAACTGCTGTGCGGTATGCTCACAGGCGGCCCCGTCGGGCCGGAAATCATACCCATCGGGGAACGGCTTGATACGCCGCGGTATTTGAGTCAATTTTTTACGGCCGTGGACATCGCCCGTTTTCAGGACCCGCAGGCGTTCGCGCAACGCCTGCGAAGCATTGCGGAGGCCGTCCGCGCCCTGCCCCGCGCCGACCCCGACGTTCCGGTGATGATTCCGGGCGACCCGGAGAAACGCTGTTTCCGGCAGCGCGTTGTTTCCGGCATCCCTGTGGACGATGCCCTCTACAGGGCCTTGACCGTCATTGATGAAGCTTTTGCCGGCGCATTGCTGGAGAATGCTTGATTCCCCGGCACCTCCGAGTGCTGTTTCAAGGGGACTGTTTATGAGGGGGTCCCGGGGAAATCATTTCCCCCGGCCGCCGGAGGCAGATATAGTATATCAGCATTGCAAGGTTTCGATGCTCGGCCCGGCGCCCGCTCAGGCCGAGGGTTCGAGGCGGCGCCCGGAATTAGGCGGCGCCCGGAACGAATCAGTGCTTCTTCAGGTCGGTTCGATGCGCACATAGAGGTCGCCGTGGAGGTTGCCGATGCGCCTGCCCATGCCTTTGAGCCGCATGGCT
>JAITEY010000212.1 GCA_031281815.1 Desulfovibrio sp.
CGCGGCTTGCCGTACAAGCTTTCTTGCACATTCCTTATCGATAATCAAGCCCCTTTAAGACTGTCGAAGGGAGAAATTTTCCGTCGAGCCGGCCGGGTCTTTGGGGAGCGTCCGGGGGAGAACGTTGCCTGTCGCGGCTATCATGCCTCTTGATATTTCCGGGTAGGCAATTTTCCCGCAGCGCCGGGTTCTTTGAGGGTGTCCGGGGGAATAAAGGTTACGGCAGCGGCATGCCGGCCGCGTCCCGCGCCCGTTTTTCCAAAAAAGCGCCGTAACGGTCCAGCACGACGTCAGCGGGTCCGCTTTCCACGAGTCTGCCGTCATCAATCCAGAGCAGGACGTCGCAGTTGCGCACGGTACTCAGGCGGTGCGCTATCACCACGGTGGTGATGGATTTGGGCAGCGCGTAAATGGTGTTCATTATCGCGGTTTCCGTTGCCGAATCCAGCGCGCTGGTCGCCTCGTCCAGAATCAGAAGGGCCGGGTTCGCGTACAGCGCCCTGGCGATGGACAGGCGTTGCGCCTGGCCGCCGGACAACCCCGCGCCCTTGTCGCCGACGGGCAGAAGAATGCCCTGCGGATGCTTCTCGACAATGTCCAGGGCCGCGAGCCGGCAGACGCGCAGAACGCGCTCCGGGTCGTATTCCCTGCCCCAACTGCTGAAGGCGACGTTTTCGGCCAAGGTGCCGGGCATGATGTAGGGCGACTGCGGCACATAGCCGACCTGCAGGGAATAGGCGACAAGTTCGGCCGGGGAAAGCTCCTTCCCTCCTACCGGCATCAAGCCGGAAGCGGGCCGCAAAAGACCGCTGAGTATGCTCACTACGGTGCTTTTGCCGGCGCCGGATACGCCGACTATGCCCGTGCATTTGCCGCATTCCACGGTAAAGGTCAGGTCGTGCAGGCAGTCCTCGTTTGCCGCCGGGTAGCGGAAGCCCACGTTTTGAAAGACGACGTCGCCGTTCAGGACGAAATCCGGGTCAGGCGCGACGGAGGCTTCAACGGGGTTGTCCCGGACGTACTCCACCTTGGCGAGACACTCCATGGCCGCGTGGCGCACGCCGCGCGCGGCGACCAGGCAGGACAGGGAACGGTTCAGAATGGGCAGGATGCGCCAGGACGCCAGCATGATCATGGTCAGCACCCCGGTGATGCGCGCCATGGACGCGTCGTAGAAGCGCACCATCAGGTACAGGGTGACGGGGATGACCGTGAATCCCACGACTTCCAGTATCCAGGCCGGGATGGGCGACGCCGTGGTCAAAAAGGCGCGGCTCGGCAGGCCGCCCAGGCAGGCGTCCCGGAATTTTTCGTAAAACACCGGCTGCTGCCGGTAAATAAGCACTTCCCGTATGCCCTGCATGGCGTTCATGGTCGCCGAGGTTTCCTTGCGGCTGAACTCGGCGGACACCGTGCCCGCCTCGTCCACGGCCTTCTTGATGCTCTTGTACACGGAAGCCGCGATAATCGCGGTGCAGGCAATGGTGAACAGCAGCACTTCGGGCGTGGCCGAAATCATAACCAGAAACAGACCGACGGATATGGTGGTGTAAGTATAGACCATCATGATGTTGATGATCAGCGAGCCGAGCTGGCCGCGCCACGCCAGCGCCTGGTACACCGCGCCGCTGTCGCCGGAAATGTGCCGGATATACGGGCTGTAAAGGTAATGCCGGAACACCGTTTCGCCTGCGAACAGGGAAATTTCCTCGCCCAGGCGGGCGGTAGCCAGACCGGTAAACGCCGACATGACGTTTTTGGCAAGGGCCAGCAGCACGACGGAACTGGAGGCGGCCAGCGCAAAAAAACGCGGGTCGTCGCTCAGGGCGGCCAAAGAGGGGAAAAAGGCGAATATCTTCGGTACGAAGCCGAAATCAAGCAGTTTTTCGGGGGAGGCGATGCTCAGCGCCAGAAAGGAAATGGACAGGATGCTCAGAACTTCCAGACAGGCCAGGATCACAATGTACCCGAACACGCGCAGGGTGTGCAGGCGCAGGGCCGGAGGCAAAACGCGAAAAACGCGCAGGAAGTCGTCGACCAGCCTGCGCCGCACCTGTTCCAGAAATTGCCGGACCGCCATTGCTCCGTTTACCTCTCCCGCAAAGAAGACATCAAGGGCACAGCAGACTCAGGATGCCGTCTTCGACGATGAACAGCGTACCGTTGTTTTGTCTCAGGTCAAGCAGTTCTTTCGGCGTCATGCCCGCCAGCGCGCCGGCGAGGCAGGCGTTCAGCCTGGCGTGGGCGATGACCAGGCAGGGTTCCGGCTTGAGGTCGGCGGCAAAGGAGGCCGCGCGGGCGAAGACGTCGCTGTAGGATTCGCCGCCGGGCCAGGGCGTGGTCCAGATGTCGCCGCCGAGGGCGGCGACATGCCCGGCGAAGCAGTCCAGGGCGGCGGGAATCGTCATCCCCTCGCAGGCCCCGTGGTCGCATTCCATGAGGCGTTCGTCCGTCCTGTAGTCAAGGCCCAGAGCGGCGCATACGATATCCGCCGTTTCCACGCAACGCGGCTGCGGGCTGGCGAAGACGCTGCCGAGACCTTTGCCGCGGAAAAATTCGGCCATCCGCGCGGCCGCGGCCCGGCCTTCGTCCAACAGAGGGCTGTTTTTGCGCCCCTGCACGCGCTGTTCCGCGTTCCACTGCGTCCTGCCGTGGCGCATTATGTAAACTGTGGGCATGGCCGGTCAAATCTCCTGATCGCGTTGTTCCGCGTTCCACTGCGTCCTGCCGCGGCGCATTATGTAAACTGTGAGCATGGCCGGTCAAATCTCCTGATCGCGTTGTTCCGCGTTCCGCCGGAGGCGTAAAAACAGGTGTTACCCGGAACTACTCTGCAATGCCGGCGCGCACCTTGTAAACGTAGACGGTCCGCCACAGGCTTTCCTCAGGCGAGCGGCGCGGGACTGTCGCGACGAGGGCGACATCGTTCGCGCGCGCTGTGTCCAGGGCGACGGAAGAAACGATGTAGGCGATTTTCATGCGCCGCAGTTGCTCATAATTGATGTCCACACGCTGGGGGACGCTTTCGTTGCGCATCCAGTCCAGGGCAAAGGCCTGGAACAGGTAGCAGCGCGACCCCCAGTCGTCGAAATATTCCCTGATCTGCGCGTCTTTTGCCAGTTCCGCGGCAATGATTTTTCGGAATTCACGCTTGTACTGCATGGAAAAGACCGGCTCATAGAGGCCGGCTCCCTTGAAGCCGTTGAAGGAAGTCACGGTCGGGGACATGCCGAAGGTGATGATGCGGAACCGCTTTTTGTCCTCGGGAACGGCGGCCGCGACGCGGGCGAACTGTTCCGGCGCGAAAAACTGCCGGAAGGACGATTCGGGTACGGGCAGGAGCGATTCGGGTATGGGCAGGGGCGGCGCGGGCAGGGAAGCGCTCGCGCGTATTTCGACGACGGCGAACTGCGCGCCCGCGGCCAGGGCGAGAAGGGCGCAGGCCGCCTTGCGCGGGTGCGGGCGCAGGCCGGCGCTCATAACGAAAAGCTGCGCGCCGGAAACGGCGAAACAGGCGTACCAGAAAAGCTGGTTGGTGTACCAGAAGCGCATTTTGATCATCGCCACAAGGGGCAGGCTTTCCTTGACGCGCACGACCGGCAGCCAGGCAAAGAGGCCGTGGGTGAAGGCGCTGAAGAGTATCGCCAGGAAAAAGGCCGTCTGGGTCTGCCGCAGCAGCGCGATGCGTTCGTCCGGGACGGTTTCTCCGTGGCAGCCGTCGTTTCCGTTGCGCTGCAAGCGCGCAATACAGTTCAGTAAAAAAACCGCAAGGCAGAAAGGCAGCATCAGGTATTTCTGGTAGGTGCTCACGTGATACTGGCCTTCAACGAGCATTTTCAGCGCCTTGCCCGCAGCGACGGCCGCAGTATAATCCTCCGGACTGTT
>JAITEY010000267.1 GCA_031281815.1 Desulfovibrio sp.
ACGTGCGGTTCCGGCACCTATATACGTTCCCTGGCCCACAGCTTGGGGAAACGCTTAGGGTGCGGAGGCACGTTGGAACGACTGACCCGGGAATACAGCCGGCCCTTCGGGCTTTCCCAGGCGCATACTCTCGAAGAAGTGCTCGGGCATCCCGAAGATTTTTCGTCCAAAGTGGTGAGCATCGCCGATGCCCTGCCGGATTGCCCGCATATCGCCCTGTCGCGGGAGGATGCGCAGATTGTTCGTTGCGGGGGAAAAATACGTTGCCCCGTTGGCGCGGGATCTTCTTACCCGGCGGCGGGACAACGGGTGCTGATGCTCGACCCGGACGGAAAGGCCTTGGCGCTGTGCGCCGCCGAACCCGGCAGAGAGACGGAAGCGCCGGTGCTGCGCGTTACGCGCGGGTTGTGGAATACATAACTACCCGCCTCGGGCGGGAGGAGGACTGCTGTGGTACTGGATGCCGTACAAAAAAAAGCGGTAATTGACGAACATGCCAAACATGACGGCGACACCGGCTCCCCGGAGGTGCAGATTGCCCTGCTCACTGCCCGCATACAGGATTTGACGGGACATTTTCGGCAACACAAGAAAGATTTTCATTCCCGCCAAGGCCTGCTGAAACTGGTGGGAAGACGGCGCAATCTGCTCAATTATCTGAGAAAAACCGATGTTCAACGGTATCGTGCCGTTCTGGACAAACTCGGCTTACGTAAATAGCCGCTTTTGACGACCACAACGGGCGGATGCGGGACATACAGTGTCTCCTGCATGATGCCCGCAATCCCTTTTTACTGAAGGCCAAGGAAAACATATTATGAGTGTATTTGCATGCAAACGTGTCGGCGTTGTCGTCGGCGGCAGGGAAATCATCCTTGAAACCGGGCGGCTGGCCGCGCAGGCGGACGGGGCCGTGTGGATTCAGTGCGGCGATACCGTCGTGCTGGTGACGGCCTGTTCGCAGTCGCTGGATTTCGACAAGGGATTTTTTCCCCTGACCGTGGATTATTCGGAAAAAATGTACGCCGCCGGGCGCATACCCGGCAGCTTTTTCAGACGCGAGATAGGCCGGCCCTCCGAACGGGAAACCCTGGTTTCCCGGCTGATAGACCGCCCCATGCGGCCGCTTTTCCCCAAAGGCTTCAATGACGAGGTGCAGGTGCTGGCCAACGTGATTTCCGCCGACCAGGAGAATGATTCCGACATCCTGGCCTTGACGGGGGCCTCGGCCGCGCTCTGCATCTCTTCCATTCCCTTTGCCGGGCCCGTGGCCGGGGCGAGGATCGGTCGCATCGACGGACGCTTTGTCATCAACCCGACCATCCCGCAACTGAAAAACAGCGAATTGAACTTCATTTTCGCCGCTTCCAAGGAAGCGGTGGTCATGGTTGAAGGAGATGCCCGCTTCGTGCCTGAAGCAATAGTGGCCGAAGCTCTGGAGTGGGCGCACAAGGAAATCCGTCCGCTGATCAATGCCCAGGAAGAACTGATACGGCTTGCGGGCAAAGAAAAGCGAGCCCTGAAAGAGCCGGCGGACCTCGCCGGCATTACCGCTTTTTTGAAGGAGCACGTTGAGGCCGATTTGGCTCGGGCCTTGACCGTTCCGGAAAAAATGCTGCGCAGGGAAGCCAAAAAAACGGTCAAGGACAAAGCAGTCGCCCTGGCTTCAGCCCCTGCCTCGCCGTTTGCGGAAGACGCTGTCGCGTTGGCGGCTGTTTCCTCCATACTGGGAGACATGGAAAAGAAAATTGTGCGCGACCGCATACGCCGGGAAGGCGTGCGCATCGACGGGCGCGACACCCGCACGGTCCGTCCCGTAACCATTGAAACGGGCGTGTTGCCCAGAGCGCACGGCTCGGCGCTCTTTGCGCGCGGCGAGACGAAATCCCTGGTCGTGGCCACGCTCGGCAGTTCAACGGACGAACAGCGCATGGATTCCCTGGTCGGGGACGCGACCAAGAAATTCATGCTGCATTATAATTTCCCGCCCTATTGCGTGGGCGAGGTCAAACCGGTGCGCGTCTCCAGACGCGAAATAGGGCACGGCGCACTTGCGGAAAAGGCTTTGCGGCCCATACTTCCGCCGGACGAATCCTTTCCCTTCACCTTGCGCATTGTGGCCGAAACCATGGAGTCCAACGGTTCTTCAAGCATGGCCGCGGTCTGCGGGGGATGCCTTTCCCTTATGGACGCAGGGGTGCCTATCGCCGCGCCGGTAGCGGGCATCGCTATGGGGCTTATCAAAGAAGGCGATGAATTTATTGTGTTGACGGACATTCTCGGCGACGAGGACGCGCTCGGAGATATGGATTTCAAAATCGCCGGCACGGCCGACGGCGTTACCGCCGTGCAGATGGACATCAAAGTGACGGGCATTTCTACCGAAATTATGGCCAAGGCGCTGACGCAGGCCAGGGAGGCCCGCCTGCACATTCTCTCCGAAATGGCCAAGGTGCTGCCGGCGCCGCGGCATTCCCTGTCCAGATACGCCCCCCAGCACACCGAAATTGAAGTCAGTCCCGAAGTTATCCGACTGATTATCGGACCCGGCGGCAAAAATATAAAAGCCATAACCGCGGAAACCGGAGCATCCATAGACATAGACGACTCGGGCAAAGTCGCCGTTTTCGCGCCTACCCTGGAAGCCATGCAACAGGCGGTGGAAAAGGTGCTGGCCTATGACCGCAAAGCCGAACTGGGTAAAAACTACGACGCCGTGGTCGTCAAGATTCTGGAAGTAGGTTGTATCGTCGAATTGCTGCCGAACCTGGAAGCCCTTGTCCACGTCTCTCAGCTTGACCTCGGCCGCGTCGAAAATGTGGCTGATTTTGTCAAGCCGGGCGATACCATGACGGTCAAGGTTATCGAAATCAACGGCGACAGGGTGCGCGCATCAAGAAAAGTCGTCCTGCAGGAAGCGCGCGGCATGCCGTGGAACCCCGAAGACACCGCCCGCCCGCCCCGTCGGGGACGTGATGAACGCGGCGGACGCGACGACCGGGGAGGACGTGACGACCGCGGCGGACGCGGCGGACGCTCAGGAAGAGACCGTCGCTAGTACCGGGTAACACCTGTTTTTACGCCTCCGGCGTCGGCCTGAGCAGACGTAAGGCCGAACATTGGAGTATCGCAATCATTGCTGTTGTTGTTATGCCTCCGGCGGCGGGGGGGGCGCCCCAAGTTCACGCCCCGGGGCGAGTTTTGCACCGCCCCCC
>JAITEY010000098.1 GCA_031281815.1 Desulfovibrio sp.
TTTATGAGCGGCGAAGGCATGCTGGCCCTGTGGGCGGCCCTGAAAAGCTGCCTCAAAAGCGGCGACGCCGTGCTGGCCGTGGTCACAGGCGTCTTCGGGGACGGCATTGCCGATATGGCCGCGTCCATAGGCTGCCGTACGGAGAAAGTGCTGTTCCCGTACAACGCCGTGGTTGACGGCGCGGACGGACTGCAACGTATTGAGGATGCCGTCGGGCGCGTCAAACCCGCCATGATTACGGCCGTGCATTGTGAAACGCCGTCCGGCACGCTGAATCCCCTTGAAGGCATAGGGGAAATAAAAAAGCGCCTGGGCGTGCCGCTTTTCTATGTGGATGCCGTGTCGAGCCTGGGAGGCGTTCCCGTCGACGCCGACGCCCGACATATTGACCTGCTTCTGGGCGGTTCCCAGAAATGTCTGTCCGCGCCCCCGTCCATGAGCATGCTCGCCGTGAGTCCCGCTGCTTGGGACCGCGCGGAGCGCGTCGGGTACCGGGGCTATGACGCGTTGCTTCCCTTCCGCACCGTGCAGGAGGACGGACGCTGCCCCTATACGCCCTATTGGCACGGTTTGGCTGCGTTGTCGGCGGCTTTGGACGGTATTGAGGAAACGGGGGTCGACGAGGTATTTGCTCGGCATGAACAGGCGGCCGCCCTGTGCCGCAAGGGGCTGACCGATTCGGGCATTGAGCTTTTCCCCGCGTCGGGGGCCGTGCCTTCCCCGACGGTCACCGCTGCCCTGTTGCCGCCCGGCGCGGAGTTTGCCCGCTGGCAGGCGGCCTTGCGCGGGCGCGGATTGGCTGTGGCCGGGAGTTTCGGCCCTATGGCGGGAAAGGTGTTCCGCCTCGGGCACATGGGCAGTCAGGCCGATTCCGTCCTTGTGCAAAAAGCCCTGGACATCATCGCCGATGCCGCTGACGGCCTGCGGCGTTCCAGCGGTTGCGGTCGGTAACCGGTATGCACTGAAAGCGTTGCGCCGTGAGCAAAGAGACAGCAGCTAACGAGGCGGCGGAAACTTACGGACTGAGCAAGCTCGGCACCCGGACGCCTCCGCGCTTCGACAGTCCGCACGCGGCAATTCCCGAAGCCTTTCCCAACAGAAATCCCGAAAGGGATTACGTTGTCGTATTTGAGTATCCGGAATTTACCTCCCTGTGCCCCGTCACCGGTCAGCCCGATTACGGCGCGATCCGCGTGACCTATGTGCCCGACGCCTGTTGCGTCGAATCCAAGTCCTTCAAGCTGTACATGACGGCTTTCCGCAACAGCGCGGCGTTTATGGAGGAGCTGACCAACAGGATAGCAGACGATCTGGTCTTGTTGCTTAAACCCCGGCGCATGACCGTGGAAGGACGTTTCAACGCCAGAGGAGGCACGGCTATTACCGTGCGTGTGGAACATCTCGACCGGACGCTTTCTCCGGAGAGGCAGGACCGTCTCAGCCGGCTCTGGTGAACCTGCCCTTTTGTCTGTTCCTTCGCATAACTGTACAGTCAAATACAGATTCTCACACGGCTCTGGTGAACCTTTCGTCTATATATTCTAAAATTTTTTTAATTGTCGCGTGCGTGATAATTTCATCATCAACTTTAACATAAGGCGGTTCGCTGTTTTCAAGCAAACATTGGCCGAGACAGTTTCCGGCTGAAATGTGTACCGCGTCACCGTATTTTTGTTGAACAACATGTACAAGGTCATCAAGATACGCCGATGCGCCTTTGATATAACAGCATGTCCCCATACAAATCACCAAGCTGATTGCGTGAACGGCATCAGCATCAGCATCAGCATTCGACAACGCACACTCGGCCATTTGTCCGCCTCCTCGCAGTAAAGTATTTCAAGCTGAACTATATATATTTTATCGTAACTCTTTTTATATATTTTTCTTCCAAGAGTTTGGCGATTTTTTTAACAACATTTTTGCGGATCTCTATTTCCACAGGAAGATTCGGATCATAGTGTATCTGATTGAGTTTCGCGCCGACCATAAAATGGATGCAGTCGCCGGCCAGCAGAAACCTGACCAACTGTCCGGCGGCATCGTCAGCCGTCGTTTCCCTGTTTTCCAGGTATTCGCCTGCGCGGGTCAAGGTGAGGATACCTTCCGTCACCAGATCCACCCCGGCCATACAGGAAGCGGGCGGGACGGAGCCGGAAGACAGGGAAATGCGGGTCTCGACGGGTATCTTCAACTCCCGCGACAGGATATTGGCGGTCGTACCCCCGCAGACCGTTTTTTTTCCTTTGAAGTTCATGAAAGAAGCCGCGTACAGCGCATCTTTGTCCTCATGATAGGGCGGGCCGGTGAAGACCAATGTTTCCCGCGGTTCCCGGCAATACACGGCAACGGCGGAAATGTCGTCCAGCGCTTTGTGGTCGGCTTCCGTGTTTTTTGCGAACTCCGCAATATATCTGGACAAGACGTGGCTTGATATATCGGGTTCCTCCTCCAGCCTCCTCAGCACACAGTCAATCAATCCCCTGCGCCCCAAGCCGAATTTCACGGCAGGAGAGCCGAGCCCCGCCTGGGTCACGCCGTCGGAACAAAAAATCAGCCTGTCCCCAAGGGCAAGCTGTATGCCGTATATGTGCATTTTTCTGTCGGGAAAGGCGACGGACGCGAGAACCCTGCACGCCGGGTCCAGCACCGCGCCGTCGCGAATCCACAGGAATTGGGGATTGCCTTCCTCGACGATGTCGGCTCTGCCGTCTTCAGTGCAATCTATCGCGGAAAATGTCGCATAACTGATTTTTCTGACCTTGCATATCGGGAGTGAGTTCATCACGATTTCACAGGCATTGTGAATATCCGCGCCGCGTTCGATAAATTTCAGCAACATCACCGATGTCATGCACGACAGGATATTGGCCTTGATGCCGCTGCCGAGGCCATCGGAAAGTACGGCAATAACCCTTTCCGCGCTCCGCTTGGAAAGAAAATAATCTCCATAGGCATTTTGATTGTATTTTTTATATTGCGCGGAATCAATATCAATGAACATTCCTGTCTTTCCTTGCGCTTGTACTGTAATCACGCGCTATGGAATTCAAGAGCGTTTCCGTTTCAACCATGTGTTCACCGAGCAGACAGGCGATCTCCTGGACGATGGCGACATTTTTTGCAATGACTTCACGCGCTTTTTGCGCAATCTTTTCCCTGTTCATCACCGACTCCGTCACATCGGTGATGATGGCGCCGACAAGGGCATTCGCCTCGATGGTGAACGCCGATATATCGTAGAGCCTGTCTTTGACCGGATAGTGCTCTTTGTGGACATCCCGCCCCGTTTTCAGCGCCGACATGATGAGGTCCGGAAAATCCAGTATCCGATCCAGTGCCGTACCTTTCAGGCCGTCCTGCCGCGAAGCGAAAAATTCGTAGTTGTCGCCGCAAAACATGCGCATAAAAGCATCGTTCGCTTCAAGGACGGTGAGCTCACTGTCCGCTATGACGCTTGCGGAAGGCATGCACCGCAACATGGCGTCGGCCTTTTTCATGGCAATTTTCCGCATGTGGGAGACGCACATGGACGTTTCGGCCTCGCCGGAAAGCAGGGCTTTCGCCAAGTCTCTGCACGAGGGATAGCCGCAGCCGCCGCAGTTGAGTTCATCGTCTTCGCTGTACTTGCCGATCCGCTGCAGTGCCGGGAATATTTCCTCCAGGGAATATTCCGTGCTTGGCACAGGCTCAGCCTGATACGCTTCTTCGACAATCGTTTGCGCATTATGCGGAATGTCGACTCTTTTATGCATTTTCTGTAAAATATCGGAAGCAATATTAATTGATGCTTTTTTTGTAAAAATTCCCGGGCCGTTTATACAGCCACCTTTACATGCCAACGCTTCAACGAATATTTTCCCGGAATTATTTTTCGGATTAAAAGATTTTAGTGCGCTGTCAAACATTTCCAGAGAGCTGATAGTCAGCAGGTTGATAGTATCATCTATACCGATTTGCTTAAGCGTTTCATTCATTCCCCCTTCAAGAGGATACAATGCGCCTTCGTAAGAGGTTGTCGGAAGAAAGGTATCATCTTCAGTTACAGTACTTTGCCGCTCATGGATATTGATAAATTCTTGTTTCAGCCAGTAGTGCAGTTCTTCGAAGGTCAAAGCGACATCCAGCAATTCCGGGTGCCGGTGCGCTTCGGTTTTTTTGGCGACGCAGGGGCCGATAAAAACAACGCCGATATCCTGTCCGTAGCGTTCTTTCAGCATTTTCGCGTGGGTCAGCGCCGGAGAGGCGAGCGGCACGATATGTTTGACGAACCGCGGGGCATAGAGGCGCACATGGTCGACAATGACCGGGCAGGCGCCGGAAATAAACAGCGTGTTGTCGCTTTCGGCAAGGATTGCGGCTGTTGCTGCGGAAACTTCCTGAGCGCCGAGCGCCGTTTCGCTGACGCCGGCAAACCCTGCTTTTTTCAGCAGCGCGGTCATGGCTGGGGCGGAATGGTCAAAAACGCCCGACCAACTGGGCGCGAGTGATGCGAATACGGTTTTGCGTCCGCCGAGCAGTGTTTTTACCCGGTCGACGTCATAGCGGATGCGTTTTGCATTGGACGGGCAGGCTCTGACGCACTGTCCGCAGGACAGGCATTTGCCGCTCACGACGGAGGCGTGTCCGTCTTTTATCTGTATGGCTTTTACATAGCATTCCCGAAGACATCTGTAGCAGTCGTGGCATTCATTTTTCAGGGTATACACCGGGAAATGCGTATCCATTGACGGCGGACCTCATACGGCGCGGGCAATGTTCAGCGGAGCATGCCTCTCAGGACGGCGAAGGCTTCGGGGATGCCTTTGGGGTTGTTGCCGCCGGCCTGGGCGAGGTCCGGCCGGCCGCCGCCGGAGCCGCCGACGGCGGCCGCCGCTTCCTTGATCAGGGCCGGGGCCGTCCAGCGGGCGTGCAAGTCGCGGGACACGGCGAGCAGCATGTGCGTTTTGCCGCCTTCTTCTTCGGCCGTCAGGCAGATGACGCCCGACGGCAGCTTGGAACGCAGGTCGTCCATGAGTTCGCGCAGGATTTTGACGTTCGGCGAGGAACTGCGGTAGGTGAGCAGTTTGACGTGCCCGAGGTCTTCCACTTGGGACATGAGGTTGTTGCCGGCATAGGCGGCAGCCCTGGCTCCGGCCTTTTCCAGATCCCTGCGCAGCACTTTTACTTCCTCCAGCATGGAGCGGATGCGCTGCGGCAATTCGCCGGCCCTGCTTTTCAGCAGATTTCCGGCTTCATGCAGTTCCGATCGTTGCGCTCTGTGCAGGGTTAGGGCGTTTCTGCCGCAGACCGCTTCGATACGCCGGATCCCGGCGGCGACTCCGGCTTCGTATACAATGGAAAAAAGGCCGGCCTGCCCGGTGCGCGTCAGGTGCGTACCGCCGCAAAGTTCCGTAGACTCTCCGCTTATGTCGACGACGCGCACGTTTTCGCCGTATTTTTCTCCGAACAGGGCCACGGCGCCGCCGGCAAGGGCTTCCCGGTAGGAGCATTGCCGGACTGTGACCGGAAGATCGGCCATGACGGCGGCGTTGACGGCGTGTTCGACATCGGCCAGTTCCGCGGCGCTCAGTGCGCCGGGGTGGTTGAAGTCGAAGCGCAGGCGTTCTCTGTCCACCATGGACCCGGACTGGCGGGCATGGTCGCCGAGTGTCCGGCGCAGGGCGGCATGCAGCAGGTGGGTACAGGTATGGTTGCGGGCGGCATCCATACGCGCGTCCGCGTCAACAAGCAGTTCGGCGGCGGCATCCGTGAGCACTTCGCCGGAGCGCACACGGATGCGGTGTACGGTCAAATCCGACGAAGCCTTAAGCGTGTCGGTCACCGCGGCCTCGCCCAGAAGAGTGCGCAAGGTGCCGGTATCGCCGCATTGGCCGCCCGAGGCGGCGTAAAAGGGGGTGACGCCGGTCACGCAGAAGCAGTCGCCGTCCCCGGCGGCGGCGCGTTCCAGGCGTTCGCCGTCCGCGCCGAGCAGGGCGATAATCCGTCCTTCCGCCCGCAGGCTTTCATACCCCGTGAAACGGGAATGCAGGCCTTCGTCGGCCAGAGCGGCGAAAACCCAGTTCGTGTCCGCCCCGCCGGCGCCTTTCCGGGCGGCCTTGGCCCGTTTCTTCTGCTCCGCCATGGCGGCGCGGAAGCCTCCCTCGTCAACGGATATGCCGCGTTTTTCGCTCACGTCGTTGATGATGTCCAGAGGAAAGCCGTAGGTGTCGTACAGCTTGAAAGCCGTTGTGCCGGAAATGCGCGTTTCGGCGTGTTCTTCGAGGCTTGCCATCTCGTCCTCAAGCAGGGCAAGACCTTTGTCCAGGGTCTTTTCAAAGCGCTCTTCCTCCTCCTTGATCATGCGGGAGGTAAAAGCGCGCGCTTCGAGCAGTTCCGGAAAGCCTTCGCCCATGGCGTCGGCTGCGGCATCGGCGGTTTTGTGCAGGAAGGTTTTCGGCATGCCTATCAGCCTGCCGAAGCGGTAAGCGCGCCGGATCAGCCTGCGCAGCACGTAGCCTCGTCCTTCGTTGGACGGCATGATGCCGTCGGCGGCCATAAAGGCTACGGCCCGGCTGTGGTCGGCGATGACGCGCAGGGCTGTGTCGGTGTCGTTCGTGTCCGGGGCGCTTCTGCTGTAGGTGACGCCCGCGAGTGAACAGGCCGTGTCGATGATGCTGCGGAAAATATCTGTGTCGTAATTGGAAAAAACGCCCTGGCAGACGGCGGCTATGCGCTCCAGGCCCATGCCGGTGTCGATGCTCGGGCGGGGCAGGGGTTCGCGTTTGCCTGCGGGGGTTTCGTTATACTGCATGAAGACCAGGTTCCAGATTTCCAGAAAGCGGTCGCAATCGCAGCGGCCTATGCCGCAATCCGGGCCGCAGCGCATGTGTTCGCCCTGGTCGATGAGGATTTCCGAGCAGGGGCCGCAGGGGCCGCTGTCACCCATGCGCCAGAAATTGTCCTTCTCGCCCATGCGGACAATGCGTTCTTCGGGGATGGAACTGCGGCGGAGCCAGATAGCCGCGGCTTCGTCGTCGTCCTCGAACACGGTGACATACAACTTGTCGACCGGCAGTTGCAGTTTGCCGACGAGCAGTTCCCAGGAGAATTTGACGGCCTCTTCCTTGAAATAGTCCCCGAAGGAAAAGTTGCCCAGCATTTCAAAGAAAGTATGATGCCGCGCCGTTCTGCCCACGTTTTCCAGGTCGTTGTGCTTGCCGCCCACCCGCAGGCATTTCTGGGCGGAAACGGCGCGGGGGGAGGGCGCCGTTTCCAGACCCTGAAAGATTTTTTTGAACTGCACCATGCCCGCGTTGGTGAAGAGCAGCGTGGGGTCGTCACCGGGAATCAGGGAGGAGGAGCGGGTGACCGTGTGCCCGCGCTCCCGGAAAAAGTCGAGAAAAAGACGTCGTATGGTATTGGCGGTGAGCATCCGGCACGTCCTTTGTCATGCTTCCGCGCCGGCCGTGGATGCATACTCGGCGTTTTCGTCTTCCAGTTCGGTTTCGACGCGGGCCAGCGCTTCGGGATTCATGCCCAGGTGTTCGATAAGTTTGCGCTCTATTTCAAGACGCAGTTCGTCGTTTTCTTCCAGCAGAAGGCGGGCGTTTTCCTTGCCCTGCCCCAGACGTTCCTTGCCGTAGGAAAGCCAGGAACCGCTTTTTTCCACGATTCCGGCTTCGACGCCTAGGTCGAGAATTTCCCCGGTGCGGGAGATGCCGGTGCCGTAGAGGATGTCGAAAACGGCCGTGCGGAAGGGCGGGGCGACCTTGTTTTTGACGACTTTGACGCGGGTGCGGTTGCCGTAGACTTCTTCTTTGTCCTTGAGGCTCTGGATTTTGCG
>JAITEY010000111.1 GCA_031281815.1 Desulfovibrio sp.
GACCAGAACCGGCGTGCGCTCGCTGGGCCTTGAACCCTTCGCCCGGTCCGACTTCACCTGGGGAGTGACCAGCGTGGCCCTGCCCGCCGGGGTGGACGCAACGGAACTGTTGCGCCTGATGCACAATGAATGGGGCGTGATTATTGAAGGCGGACAGGATCATCTCAAGGGCCGGATCGTGCGGATCGGACACATGGGCTGGGTTGACTGGGCCGACATCACCGGTGCCCTGCACGCTCTGGCCTGGGCCTTGCCCCGCGCCGGAGGCTACACAGCCGCCCGCGAATATCTGGAAAATGCGCTGGCCGCCTACAGGAAAGGCCTGGAGGTCGAGCCCGGACGCGCCATTGATGCCGCATGAGACAGAAAGGGCGGCCTCCCCCGGCGTCAGGCCGGACCGGTAGTTCGGGTTCCATTGTATTTCATGCATTCTGGGGGATGCGTCATGACAGATGAACACGGCGAGGGGAGCAACGCGGCAGGCCGGCACGCAGCCTGGGGAAGCGGGGACAGGAACGGCGATGCCGTCATGCCGCGCGTGACGTTCAGTACCTTCATCCTTTCTCTCGCTTCGTCCGCCCTGGTGCAGCTGGGGGAAGTGGCGAATCCGGAAACGGGCGGCATGGGAGAGGATCTGGTCATGGCCCGGCACAGCATCGACATCTTGTGCATGCTGAAAGCGAAAACCCGCGAATGCCTCGATCCGGACGAGGTCCGTCTGCTGGACGGAATTTTGTACGATCTGCGCATGAAATACGTGCTGAAGACAAAGTGACCCCGGCGGCTTGCGCACAAACCGAAGAAGGAGCGGAGCATGGATGCATTCATTCGGGCCGGACTGGTCGGCGTGACCGGCTATACAGGCATGGAGCTGGCCCGCCTGCTGGCCTCCGAGCAGGCGAAAATCCTTCCCCTGGCCCAGGTGGAAGTGGATTTTACCGCTGACTATTTTGAATATTATGCCGGCTGGGCCCGCATATTTGAGGGCGAGATTCTTCAGAGCGACAGGCCCAACGAGAGTATTTTTCTTTTCCGCAAGCCTATAGGCGTGGTCGTGGGCATCTGCCCCTGGAATTTCCCCCTCTTCGTTACCGCCCGCAAGGTCGCTCCGGCTCTGCTCACAGGCAATTCCATCATCATAAAGCCCAGCTCGGTGGCTCCGGCCACGGTCATGGCCTTTGCCGAAATCGCCGCCGGCATCACCCTGCCTCGGGGCGTGCTGACCATCATCAGCGGTTCCGGCGCCCATCTGGGCGAAGAACTGGTGCGGAGCAAAATTACCGGCATGGTCAGCCTTACCGGCAGCGTGGAGGCCGGACAGCAGGTCATCTCCGGAACGGCTCAAAATGTGGCCAAGGTATCACTTGAACTGGGAGGCAAAGCCCCGGCTATCGTCTGCGCCGACGCGAACCTGGATCTGGCAGTGAAAAGCATCGTCGCGTCGCGGGTGATTTTTAGCGGACAGGTGTGTAATTGCTGCGAGCGGGTATATGTGGACAGCAAGATCTTTGACCGCTTCACCGAACTCCTGGTCAAAACCATGAAAACGGTCAAGTATGGCGATCCTATGGCCGACCCCGCGCCCGACATGGCCTGCCAGGTGAGCGCCGACCAGCAGCAAAAAATCGCAGACCTGCTTGCCAGGGCCAAACAGGAAGGCGCGGAAGTGCTTTGCGGCGGAGGCGTGCCCGAAACGGACAGCGGATACTTCTTCAAACCCACCGTACTGGGCAAATGCACGCAAAAAATGGAAGTGGTCCAAAAAGAAGTGTTCGGCCCGGTGCTCCCGGTCCTGTCTTACAGCGACTTCGACGAAGCCGTCGCCCTGGCGAACGATTGCGAATACGGGCTCACCTCTTCCATCTACACCACCAACGTGAATACCGCCATGTGGGCTCTGCGCCGGTTGAAATTCGGCGAAACCTATGTGAACAGGGAAAACTTCGAGGCCATGCAGGGTTTTCACGCCGGCTGGAGAAAATCCGGTATCGGCGGGGCCGACGGCAAGCACGGCTTGATGGAATACCTGCAAACCCACGTCGCGTACGTGCAATACTGACTGCGGCCGCCTCGGACGGGTTGCCGCTTCCCGTGCGAAAAAGCCGGAAGCGCATTGACGGGCGGTTCACCCGCCCCCGGGTGAACCGCCCTTTACTCTGCGCGGGCCGGCGCTGAGCCTCGGCCGCCGGATGCGTACAACGTCAATGTCGACACGATGGCATGACAGCGCTTCTCGACAGCAAACACTCTTCCGACGCCTACGGCATCCGCACCGAGCACTTGCGGAAAAAATCCGCCGGATTGTAGCTCATTTTGGCCTGCCGCAATCCTTCATCACCGAGATCCTGCTCCCGGTTGACGTATGTGACATTTTTGCCGGCGTCGTTGCAGAACAGGTAGTTTATGGCCTGATAGCCGCCCTTGACGCAGGGCGCGGCCTTCTCGAAATGGATAACCATGGTGTCGTCGCCCAGAGGCTCGGCCAGAGTATAGGCCACGGGCACGTCGTCCACATGAATGATGCCGCCGCACAGTCCCGGTATCTTGTCCCAGGCCGTCAGCACGCGGGCCACGGCGTCGTTTTCGGCCTGCAGGGATTCCGACGATTCGCAGTCCCGCCACCGGCACCACTCGGCCTGCATGTTCAGCACCGTTTCCACGCAGGCTTCCGACAGCGGGCTGTAGTCATATTCGTAGGTTTTCATGAACTGCCTGAGCAGGTTCTTCTTTTTATGAAAACGGTTGCCGGGGAGCGTACAGAGTTCCGAAGAGAGGTACAGGTAATCCCAGAGGTCCCGGCTGTCCTCAATCTCCACGCCTCCCGGCACGGCGGCGCTCCAGAGTTCGGCCAGTTCATAGGGCACGCGGATGAAAAGCGAGCCGGGCGCCGTTTCCGGCGCCGTGCTCCAGTCCTCCACCTCCGTCCAGGGACCGACGGGAGCCCAATTCGCCGGGAAAGGGCGTTTTTGGCGTATCCAGCAAAGGGTTCCGTCAAAACGCCATTCCAGTTCATAATGCGTTGCCCAGCCCCAGAGATTGGCGAAACTGTAATCCGAAGCGCGGCTGTTGCAGCGGTTCAGCAGGTCAAGATACGCCGGCATCCGGTCGAAGGACAGCGGCGCGTATGCGGTATGCATAATGTTTTCCCGGTTAAAGGACACAGGCGAATATTCGGTATTCACAGCGTTTTTCCTTTATGTATCCCGGCAAGGCGGTTGAAGCGTCCCGCCGTGGAGGCGAAGCCGCTCCAGTCGCGCCGGAAAAAGCAATAGAGACAGACGGCGGACTGCACGATTTGAGAAACGAGCATGGCCGCGAAAACGCCCGCCGCGTCCTGCCATACGACATGCCCCATATACCATGCAAGAGGCAGACGCACCAGCCAGGTTCCGGCGCTGAACGCGACCATGCTGTACAGCGTCGCGCCCGCGCCGGAAAAAATGCCGCTCATGATGACGCTGGTCACGCTGAACGGTGTGCCGAGCAGGTTGAACAGGATGTAGTCGGCAGCCACCGCGCGCACCGCCGGGTCGGGAGCCACAAAGGCCGTCACGTAAGGCAGAAAAGGATACAGGCAAAGCGCCGCGAGGCTCATGACAAGCGCTCCCGTGCCCGCGATGCGCAGGCCGACGCGCCGCGCTTCCTCCGGGTTGCCCGCCCCCAGGCAGTGCCCGACCAGGATGGACGAGGTGAGCCCGAAGGCCATGGCGGGCAGGAACAGCAGGCCTTCCACGCGCATGCCGGCCGTCAGCCCGTCAACCGCGGTCACACTGTCCCCGGGCAGGGTGCCGGTTATCATAAACAGCACCAAGTAGCCGAGCTGCCACAGAAATTGCGAGCCGCCCGCGGGCAGGGCCACCTTGAGCACATACGGAAAGGCGCGTTTTTCCCAGCGGAGCGGGGCGAAACTCCGGCGACCCGCCAGACCCGCCCGGACCATGACGAACAAGCTGAACAAGGCCCCGCAGGACTCGGAAACTATGGTGGACAGCACGATGCCGTCCGCGCCGAGCCGCGGCATCCCGAACATGCCCAGCCCCAGCCCGGCGTCGCCCGCGGCGTTGACGATGCAGACCATGACGGCGGAAACAAGGGGTACGCGCACGTTTTTGCGCGCCCGGAACATGGCGGCGGCAAGAAAAGCCAGGTAGCCGGCGGGCAGCACGGGAAGCATCAGCTTCCACAAATTCAGGGTCAGGTCGAAAATCTCCTCCGGCACATGCAGAAAGCGCATCAGGTGCCCGGCGAACGCATAGCCGCCGGTCACGGTAAGCACGGAAAAGACGATACCCCCTTTGAGCAGCAGCCCCACATAGCGTTCGGCGCGCAGGTGCAGGCCGGCGCCCGCCGCCTGGCTCACGGCCGCCAGTCCGCCGTTGATCAGGGCGATGCCGAGTACGAGCAACAGGAACCGGCACTGGGTGATGATGCCGATCGCCCCCTGCAGGTGGGGGTTGATGCGTCCGGCTACCACCACGTCCGTAAACCCGAGCGTAAACTGGAAAAACATGGTCAGCGCCTGAGGCCAGGTCAGAGACCATATTTCGCCGCCGGTGAC
>JAITEY010000169.1 GCA_031281815.1 Desulfovibrio sp.
GCGGATCCATGCGTTCCGTGCCGTAGCTTACGATTTTCAGGTCGGGCAGTGAAGCCCTGTCCAGCAGACCGTGCAGGAGCAGCAGCCGCAACAGGCTCGGCGTGGCCGGGAGCAGTTCCGACCTGAAGTCGCGGGCGGCGGCGAGCACGTCCTGCGGCGACGCCGAGCGGGGAACCGCCGCCCGGCCGTGGTTGAAGAGCATATGCAGCAACGTGTTGAGGCCGCCTATGTGGTCGAAGAGCAGGAGGGTCAGGGAACGCAGGGCCTTGCGCGGGGTGCGGTAGCGGGCCAGAAAGGGTTCGGCCGCGTGCAGCACGGCCTTGGCTCTGCCGGTCGTGCCGGAGGAAAACAGGATAAGTCCGCCCTCGCCCTGAGCGCGCAGCCCCTCAATCAGGGGGTGTTTATCACGCGCCTGCGTTTGAAGACGCTCCACCCGTCCGTCGCGGACGACGCAATCCACGTCCGCTGTGCGGAAAAATTCCGCATGTGAGGCGCGGGTCAGGGGAGTCAGGGGCACGATGATTGCCTTTCTGTCCAGAAGCTGCAGAAAGGCGCTCACAGTGGGCGGGTCGAAGCCGCCGATAAGGGCGACGACGTCCCCTGCCTCGACGCCGGGCAACCCGGATTTTCCCGCATCGACGATTTCGGCCGGAGAGAGGGAAAAGCCGTATCCAATCAGAAACGGCTGTCGCGGGTCCGGGCAGGCGCGCAGCAGGGACTGCAACAGCAATGCCACGCTACAAATCCCTGGCGGCGATGACCAGCGCATCGTCCGGTTTGTCGTGACCGGGCAGGTACATGGGACGCAACACTTCGACCGGCGCGGTCCCCCGGCCCTTGCCGGGCCGCTCCGGGACGAGCCCCAACGCATCCCGGCCCGGCAGCGCCTGCGCGCGCAGGGAGATGCGGTGCCGGGGGACGAAACCGAGCGTGGAGGCCAGCCGCATGGTCTTCGTATCGCTTGCGCGTATGCGCGTGAACACGCGGGTCAGATGCAGCGCGTTCCTGCACCAGATGAAGAACGCGCCGCAAGCCGCCGCAGCCAGACCTTTGGGGGCGGCGGCGGACATAAAGGGGCCTTCGACATCGCATTCGGCCTTGGTGAAATCGAACCCGGAGAGGGCTACATAGCCCCACGGCGGAAGGTCCGCCGACACCGCCGGCACACCGCTTTCTCCGCGCTCTTCATGCGGCCGTTCCGGTGAAGGCTCGGTTGCGCCGTCGCCGCTCTTCACGCGCTCTCCTTCTGCCTGTTCCGGTAAAGGCCCGGCTGCGCCGTCGCCGCGTGCTCCGCGCTCTTCTTTCGGCCGTTCCGGTGAAGGCTCGGCTGCGTCAGCTTCGTCTTCTTCGCGGATTAAAAAGAGCAAAAAGGCCGTTGCGGCGGGACTTTTGTAAAACTTCAGCAAGCCGGCGGTTTCTTCAGCCGCGTTCACGGGGCTGTGCAGGAGCATCGGCGCGCCGGCCGCGCGCAGTTCGCCGAGGGCGGTCGCGAAGCGCGGGTCGTCCGCCTGCGCCGGGGTCATGATGCGCAGGGCGTAGTTGCGTTTGTTGTGGGTAAAGGGCAGGGCGCAGCCTTCCAGTTTGATGCGGTCGAAAAATGCCGGCAGCACGGCCCGGTATTTGAGCCGGCCGGTGAGCGCGGGCCGCGCCGTCCGCAAGCCCGGATCCCGCAGGAGCATCGTGACGCAGGACGCGACATGCTCCACTTCGTCTTCCGCCAAGTCCTGACCGCCGGGCAGCAGGAGCAGGCGGTCGGCGGCCTCGTAGGCCGCGGGGTTGTCCGCCTTTTTGAACAGGGGCATGGACGAGAGCGGGGTCAGTGCCGGGCGCGAGGCGACCCGGCCGGAGTGCAGCCTGCGCGCCAGGTCTCCTGCCCCGCCCTGCTCAAGGATGATGAAGGGCATGAGGTAGCTGTTGCGCGTCCCGGGAATTTCCGGGTTCAGCCGCAGACCCGGCACAGCGCCCAGCCGCTCTCTGTAGTGCATGAAAATGCGCGCCTTACGTTCCAAAAGTTCCTTGAGGCGTTCAAGTTGGGCAAGCCCCAGGGCCGCCGTGAGGTTGGACACAGCGAAATCATGGCCGGCGATATCGTACACAAGGGGGTCCGATGCGCTGCGGCCTTCACCGCCCAGGCGCGCAGCCCTGCCTATAAGGTCTTTGGAAGAACTGAGCAGCATGCCGCCTTCGCCGGTGTGTATCAGGCTCACGTCTTTGAAGTTGAAGACGGAGACGTCCCCGAAGGAACCGACCGCCCTGCCCTGCCGCAGGCCGCCGAATCCGGAGGAGGCGTCTTCGAGCAGAAAGAGCCCGTGTTTGCGGGCAAGGTCTTCGAGGGCGGGCATATCGGCGGGCAGGCCGTACATGTGCGCGGCGACCACGCAACGCGAGCGCGGGCCTATGCGCGCGGCGACGGATTGCGGGTCGAGGGTGAACGTCGCCGGGTCCAGGTCGCAGAACACGGGCACCGCGCCGCAGTGCAGAACGGCCGCCGCCGGGGCGAAATCCGCCCCCTCCGGGAGCAGCACCTCGTCGCCCGGACCTATGCCCATGGCGCGCAGCGCCAGAAAAAACGCGGCGCGTCCGCCGGACACGGCGTAGGCGTATTCGCGCCCCACGCATCGGGCCATATTGCGCTGAAAGGCGCGGACGGCCGCGGCGGCGTTTGTTCCCCGGCCGGAAGACAGGGCTTCCACAACGCACTCTATATCGCGTTGTGTGGCGGAAAAACTGTTCAAGGCAATGCTGTGAGGAATCATCGGCGTCCTTCGGCGGGCGGATAGAGGGGGAAACACTGTACAATCAGGGCGCTGCCCTGAACCCCCGGCCTGAGCAGGCGCAAGGCCGAATATTGAAACATTGCGGTGTTTATTTTTACGCCTCCGGGGCCGGGGGCAGCCTTATCCGGGCAAGGCCGAACATTCGGGAAGTACGTTACCGGGCGAAAACCGGCGCGGGCCGGGGCGCGGGATACTCCCGGCCGCCGGCCCGCGCCGCGCTTTATGCGGTTCCGCTGGTGATCAGCGCCACGAACAACTGTTGTTCGTCACCGCTGCTGTTGGTATACACCTGATAGTCAACGCCGTTCAGTGTTGCGGTATCATTGTTTGTCGACCAGCCTGCGCCCTGTATTGCGGTGGTGACATCTTCGCCCCTGGATTCGTCGACACGCAGGAATATCTTCGGCTCGTTCGCTCCGAGAGAATCAAGAGAACCGAGCAGAGTATCCAGGCCGGTCAGGGCGGCATTCGGGTCCTCGCTGTCGGTCACGTCCAGCACCAGATTCTCCAGCCCCCTCAGTTTATCGACGTCGCCTATGTTGTCCGTCAAGGCGCTCACGGAGTCGGAGCCGTCAAACTTCACGAAGAGCGTGTCGTCGTCGTGACCGAAATCAAAGGAATTTACTGCATCCAGATTTTCGGTATCCGTCAGGTAGAAGGCGCTGTTATCACCTTCCAGCGTGACGGGGACGCCTTGCACGGCAAACAGTTCGGCAAGCCAGGGAACAGCATCGAGATCCGCGCCCTCAACTTTTACCTGCTCAAAACTCATGCTGTTTATGTCGGCGGTTTCAAACCACGGCTTGTACCACTCCGTGAAGGTCTCGGCATCGGGGGCGTGGAGGATGAGCAGGTCTTGACCTTCGCCGCCGCTCAAGCTGAAGGCTGCATCTTCGCCCACATCAATTTTGCCGTTCAGGCTGACCGTATCGTCGCCGTAGCCGGCATCAATGCTGATCCCGCTCTCGGCCTCGCCGGCGCTTGTCGCGACAATATCGCCGGTCAGATCAAGGGTGTCGTTGCCGTAGCCGGACGTTATGGTGACATGCCCGCCGTTCAGGGCTTCCAAAGCTATCCCCTTGAGGTCGTTTTCCGTTACGGCGCAGGCGATGATGACGCTCATGCCGGTATTGTTGAGCGAGGATACTTCGACCCTACTGCCTGCGCCGTCGGCGCTGATGCCTGCTGCATGCTGCGTTCCAGCGGCGGTGATGTTCAGAGAGGCGGTTTGGACGAGAATCCTCGCTTCGCCGGTCCGCGTTTCCAGGCGTATATCTTCCTCATGCGTTGTCTCACCGTTTTCCTCAACATCGCTTGTATATCCTGCCGTGTATTGCCTATCAATGCTTTGCGCGGCGATGCCGTAGGCTTCGTCGCCGGCAACAGTGATGTCCAGTTCTCCGGCAGTGACGTCCACTGTGGAGTCGCCGCCGTCGCCTTTCGCATTGACGCCTGCGGCACGACCTTCGGAGTTCGCGTCTATATTCAGGCTGTCGGCCTGTACCGAGACGTATGCACCGGCGCCTAAGAATTCGCTGTACGTTCCTTCATGCCGGCTGCTGTTTCCTTCGGAATCAGATGAAGATTCTCTGTGCGTTTCCGTGTATTCCTTGCCCACAGCTTCCGCCGTGATACCCGAGACTTCCTCAACTCCGGATGCGCTAATCGTCAGCGTTTCCGCCTCGACGTTTGTTTCTGCATAACCGCCGCTTGAACGGGATGCGATGCCTGCGGCGCGGCCTTCGGAGTTTGCTTCTATGTTCAAGCTGTCGGCACTCACGACAGTCGATGCATAAGCTTCATGTGGATAGGAGTAGGCGTACTCACTTCTGGACCATGTCTCAGTCCCGTCCTCATTATGGGAAAATTCATAGTAGCTTGAAGCTTGAGTCAGAACGGTGCTGTTACTTTCCGCAATGATCCCGGAGGCCTCCTCAGCCCCGGATACGCCAATCGTCAGCGTTTCCGCCGTGACATCTGTGTATGCATCACCGCCGTTTGAGCGGGATGCGATGCCGGCGGCGCGCCCTGCCTCAGAAACTACGTCAATGTCCAGACTGTCGACACTTACAACAGTCGATGTGGATGAGTAAGTTTTTTTGTAGTGATACTCATCTTCACTAAGGTGCCATGCTTCATTGCCTTCCTCATCACTGGAAAATTCATAGTAGCTTGAGCCCATGTCCGTGGACAAAACTATGTTGCTGCTTTCCGCAGTGATACCCGAAGCATCTTCGGCGCCGGATGCAGTAATCGTCAGCGTTTCCGCCGTGACGTCTGTTTCTGCATAACCGCCGTTTGAACGGGATGCGATGCCGGCGGCGCGGTCTGCCTCGGAAGCCGTGTCAATCTCCAGATTGTCAGCCCTCACGACAACTGATGCATACGATTCGGGTTTATACTCTTCGCTGCTG
>JAITEY010000177.1 GCA_031281815.1 Desulfovibrio sp.
CCCCTTGGCCCTTGCCGTGAGTATGAAGTCCCGCTGCAGGACATCCAGCATCGAAGCGCGCATGAAACGCGACATCCCGGCAAGACTGCCGAACGTGGAGACGAAAATCGGCAGGGCCAGATGGCTCATGACGTCCAGCACCTTACCCGTCGGAGAAAGAGAGGCGTAATCCACGGACGTCAGACCGGACAGCGGCAACCAGCGCAGGTCGATGGAAAACGTCACCATCAGCAGCAACGCCAGCCAGAATCCCGGCACGGCAAAACCCAGGAACACGAACAGCGTCGTGGCCTTGTCGAACATTCCCCCGCGCTTCCGGGCGGCAAGAACGCCTATGGGTATGGACAACACCAGGGTGAGCAGCAGTGTCGTTATGTTCAATCCGAGGGTCAGCGGCAGTCGTTCCAGTATTTTGTCCATCACCGGACGCGAATCGCTGCTCATGGAAATGCCGAAGTCAAGCCGGGCCAGCCGTTTGAGCCAGAGGTAATATTGCTCGTAGAGCGGTTTGTCCAGCCCGTACAATTCCGCCAGACGCTGCTGCGCATCCGCGTCCGCCAGCGGGTTCAAGGTCGTTTGCATGTCCGTCGGAGAACCCGGCGCAAGGTGAATGACCAGGAAACAAACTAGGGTTATGCCCATGAACACGGCAAAAACCCACGCGCCCTTGCGCAGAAACCGCCGTATCTGCGTCGCCCCGGCCGCCGGGCGCCGACCTGCCGGCAGCAACAGGTAAAGACCCGCGCAAGCCGCAATCAGCAGGACAACACAGCCGAACCAGAAAGACATCCGCGCCTCATGTCCGCATCCCCGAGGATACCCGCACCCCGCGGGCGTCTGCCTCGCCCGGCATCCATGCCCCTCATGTCCGCATCCACCGGGAAAGCTGCTCCGTCTCCTCCGCCCAGGCCGCCGTGTCCAGGCGCACCCGCAAAAATTCGGCATACACCGCGTCCAGAAGCTCCAGGCAGCTTTCTATAAGGAACAACTTCTCCAAAAACAGGGCATCGGGATCCTCCCCGTCACGACCGGACTGCTCCACCTTCGGCGTCTTCAGCCCGGACAACGAAAAATCAACGGCCCTGAGCGTCAGACGCCACTCGTCGCCGCCGCGCTCCAGCCGCAGCAACGCCCGGCTCACTTTCTTGCCCGTCACCAGACCCAGCCGCGCCTCGCGCAACTCGGACTCAACGCCGGAAACACTGGCCGTTTCAAGATGATCGCCGTCCCCGCCCTGCACGACAACACGCTGCTCCACATGTACCGTAAACGGCCGACCTTTCTCGTCATTGAAGATTTTGCCCGTGGCGCTGCGAAACCAGAGCCAAGTCAGAAATTCCTGCCCCAGCAGCAGGTCCGCCGTCCGGCCGAGGTATGGTGCATCACTCACGCCTGTCCCCCCGTGCGGTTGAATTCCGTTGCTTCCAAAGCTTCCAGCAACGTTGCGTCGCCGGACAACGAGGCCGCCAGTTCATACGGCGTCAAAGGCGTCAGATGCAGATTGAACGTGCGCACAAACATCTCTTCAAAAAGATCCACCATCTGCGCCCTCGTCGAAGCAAAAAACACAGTCGACTCCGTCGTGTTCCACACGACTTCAAACTCAGCGGGCACAGGCAGAAAACGCATGCGCAGCTTGTGCAGCACCTGCTCCTTGAGTTCCTTGCGGCGCTCGCGCGAAATGAATTTGCGTCCCATTTCCCTGTTCTGCGCTTCTTCTTTTTTGACGGCCAACGCCAAGTGCTTCTTGATTACTCCCGGGGGCACACGCCGCGTGTCCAGACGCAGGCAAAAAACGATGTACGGCCCCTTTTCCACCGGCGCGGAACTGAAGTTCGTATCCAGGATGTCGCCGTAAGCGGTCCAGCCCGCCGAACGCTCCTCGGGCAACTCGTCTATATCGGTGAAACTGTTGCGGCGCAACAAATCCGTTATCTCCGGCCAAAGCGTCCGCGGCACGGCCTCGCTGATGCGGAAACGCGTAAACCCTGTGCTGTTCTTGAGAAACGACACGGCAAGAATCCTTGTTTACGGTGTATGCTCGTATATGCGGGGCTCCGCCCCGCATCCGCCGTTGCTTATCGGTAATTTCGTATAACCGGCATGCCGAACTTCGTCCATTCCCGTTCCGGCGTCAAGGGGCGAGTGCCGTTCCGCGGCGGCACACCGCATTTCAGTGCATGCGCCCGTGTTGCGCAATGCCGGGCGGCCCTTGACCCGCACATGCTTGCCCGTTAAACAATGTCACGGATTCAAAGGCGAACTCTTGAGACAACATGCCGACCGTACAGGCTGAAAAAACTGTACATGTGACGAAAAATGCAACAGCGATTTTCCCTATGCCTCTTCGCGTTGTTTCTCGCGCTGTTGCCGGCGACGCCCGTCGCCGCGCCTGCGGCGGGGGCGGGCGTGGAGACGGCCTTTTCTCCGGCAGGCGGCGCTCTGGCCTTGACCCTTTCCCTCATCAACAAGGCTGAAAAAAGCATCCTGGTGGCGGCGTTTTCCTTCACAAGCACGCCGGTTGCCAAGGCGTTGACGAACGCGGCCCGGCGGGGCGTCAGGGTCCGGGTCGTGGCGGACAAAGAGACGAACGACAAGGGCTATACCGCCGTCGTTTTCCTGGCCAACCAAGGGATCCCCGTGCGGCTGAACGGCGCATACAACCACATGCACAACAAGTTCATGGTGGCCGACGGCAGACACGTGCAGACGGGCAGCTTCAATTACACGCGCGCCGCAGCGGAAAAAAATGCCGAAAACGTGCTCGTCGTGCGCAACGATCCTGTAACGGCGGCGAAATACACGGCGGAATGGGAGCGGCTCTGGAATGAAGGGGAAGAGTTCAAAAAACGCCGGTAACCTGCCTTCCCGGAAAAACATAACGAGTTGTAGAAATACACTCGGCTCTTCAGACTTTCTTGTGGGAAAGCCGGACCGACAAACTCCCCGGAGCCGCTTCGCGCGCACTGAACGCCGTCGCGGACGAGGGGAAAAATCGGCAGGATTGCCGTTTGGGGCAAGCCGCTCCCTCGCCGGTAAGCCACTTGGCGGCATAGGTAAGTTTCTTTAATCGATTTGAAGGATCTGCCGTTTTACGTTCTCTCTTTCGTGAGGCCGAGAGTGTCGACTCGTGTTACAGATCTATCACACAGCGTATTTTTTTATCAAGGTTCGGCCCGGCATGGCCGTTCGTAAACAAGGAAACGAAGATTGTAACCGCGATGGAAGCCGACACCGTGACGGTGTACCACGGGAGACTGCCGGGCCAGGAAAACTGCAATTGATTGAGGACCAGACAGATGCAGGTCATGGTCAAGGCAGTAACCGCACCGCTGAGGGCGGCCTCGCTTGAACAGTGATCCCACAACAGACCGATGACGAAGACGGGGAAGGTCGCCGCCATAAACGTACCGTAGCCGAAGGTGCCGAGTACGGCCACCAATTGAGAGGAATTAATCCCGATATAAATAGACAGAAGGCCGATCAGGCACATGGTGAAACGGGATATTCTTATTTGAACGGCCGGCGGCAAATTATACCCCAAGGCATTGGGAATGTCCCGAGCCACGATGCCGGCGGCAAGCGACAAGAACATGCTGGATGAAGACATCGCTGCAGCCAGCGTTATTGCGTACACAGAGAACTGCGCATACGGGCCGATGTAGTCGGCGACGGCAAATACCGCCCGGTCAGGTCCGCTTAAAGGAGGGATCAACCCCTTTGCCACCACATACAGCGCGCCGTAGCCCATGAATATGCAGAAAGCCGATACGCAGAAATGCGTCACCCCGCTCCACAGGGCAAGTTTTTGCATTTCCAGTGGATTTTTCAGTGAGTACATTCGGGTCAGCATCGCGGGCTGTCCGAGTAATCCCAGGTAAGGGATAAACAGGTAGGTCAACACCACGGCTCCGGGCAATGCCCCCCAGGCGTTGAGCAGCATCGGGGACATCTCTTTGGTATATCCGCCGCCGGACACAACGCCTGCCCGGATGACGGCGGCGGTCACCTCGGACATGCCGCCTGTTACCCGATAAAGGGAAAAAAGCAGGATAACTGCCGCCACAGCCATAATCATGCCTTGAAAAGCCTGTGTCAGCAGTCCGCCGACTTCGCCGCTGATAACCATGTACGTGACCAGCGAGCCGAAGACTATGATGCCTATGGTCATAGAACTCCAGCCCATAAGATGCGCGAACATTTCCGACACGCCCTTTATCTGCGAAGTAAGGTAGGCTATGCAGCCGATAAATAATGTCAGAGATGTTACTAATTTAATGTAGCGACTTTTACCGAAGCGCAGGTCGATGACATCTCCGAGAGTGGCGACGGGACCGAGTTCGGCCATAGCGCGCATCTTTTTTCCGAGAATGATGTACGACATGCAAAAAGCTCCTGCCCCCATGATCCAAAATCCCATTGTATTACCCGACGCATAAACCTGCCCCGGAATGCCGACAACGGCAAAAACACTGAGTATGGCGGACATAGAGGATAAACCGATCACCATCGGGCCGAACAGGGCGGTACCTCCGAAAAAAGCCTGTACGCCCTTTGCCCGACGCTGCGCAAACCAACCGATGAGCAAGGAGGCGACGATCATACATACCGCAAAAAGCATGATAAGTATTTTCATGTATCCTCCTCATGATGTTCTACTGCCTCGCCGTTCAGTGCAGCATCATACGCCGCTGCCTCGCTGTTCAGCTTTTCATCATGTGCCGCTGCTTCGTCGTTCAGTTCGGCTATTCTTTTTTTGAATGCCTCCCATGCCTCCGGAGGCAGCCAGCGGTCGTGAAATTTGACAATACCGATGGACAAAATCAACAATCCCCCAAACCAGAAGAGTAAAGCTATCCAGAAAAAGGAAGGATGAAAGCCGAGCAATGTGTTTTCGGGCGAATAGTAGGTAAACGGCAGAGCATTACGTTGCGCGCAGATAAATGCGACCACCCACAACAGGAAAAACGTGCACAGCGGAAAGCAAAAAAAGACAGGGTCAACTCGACCGTTATGACGCGAACCGAGCAGCATGTACAAAGTTATCACAAGCGCCGCAAGGTAAACACAGGGAGGCCAGTAGCCGGTCATGCACAAAATGGGAATAATGATAAAGCATAACCCGATAAACACATGTATCAGCGTTGTATCTTTGATGTTCATATTCCCTCATTATATTCTATTTTTTTGACGACACCGTTGACCTTCTCATTGAGTTTCGCCCTGCTTATGAGGACATGGATATATTTGTACACGAAATATCAGGGGAGGGCAAGGGGTCGCCGCAATCGTCGAACCGTGTCCCGGCTTTTTCAGGCAGTCGGGATCGGCTGTTTCCCCCGCTATTTTTTGGTGAGTCGGGAGCAGGCGCGGATATTTTTTATGAGATCTCTTGCCGAGTCGCCGTAAAATTTTTACCGTTCTGCGCGTACAGCCGACTTTGTGCATGTCTCCGCCTGCCCGGCAGACCGGCCTTCAAAATCCGTCTGTGTTTCCTTTTCATTGCCGTTGCCGCGGGTTGCAGCTATAGTCTGCAAGTCGGCCGATTGCGCCGCGGATTATGAGGGGCAGCCTCTTTCTGCGTCACTCACCGTGTGACGCGCGCGTATCTGATATCCCCGCACCGTTATGCGGGAGAGGGCGAGAGGTATTGTGCTGCGGCTGTGTTGACATCACCATCATAAAAACCGACCGTATTTTCTCCTATATTGCGTTCGCAAGGGAAACCCATGCCGATTGTATCCATCACAATTGACGACTCCATAAAAGCCGCTTGGCCTTCCGCCTGCCTCGGCTGCATGACCTATACAGTTGAAGTACGTCCCGAGAGCCGGGAACTTTGGGCATACTATGAAGACAATACAGCAACATCCTTGCGGCAAAGACTTGCCGCAACGGAATTGGCCGAGATGCCGCAAATCGGCGAAGCGAGGGCTGCCTATAAAGCGTTCGGCATCGACCCCGGCCGGCATCGCATTGCATCGGAAGCGTTGTACCGGAGAATACGGCAGGGGAAAGCGCTCTATCAAATCAATTCGCTGGTGGACGTCAACAATGTTGTATCGTTGGAAACCGGCTTCTCGCTCGGTTCTTACGACACGTCGCGCATCGGCCCGGACGTTGTTTTCCGCCTCGGTCGAGCGGGAGAATCCTATCCCGGCATCGGCAAGGCGAGTGTCCCTCTGCTGAACATGCCGCTCCTGTCGGACGGCGCCGGTCCCTTCGGAAGCCCGACAAGCGACTCGACGCGGGGCATGACGACGCCGGAGACGAAAGAAGGGTTGACGGTACTCTATTCGTTTTCCGGCAGTGAAGCGCTCGCCTCTGCCTTGGAACAGGCGGAGCGGCAATTCATCAGCTTTGCAGGCATTATCGCCGTGCGGACATGGACAGTCGACTGATTTTGCGGCCGGATGCAGGTATTGCCGCAAGCTTCGCCGCCGTGCTGCGTGAACATACGGCGCCGACTGATTTCCGCCGCAGCCGGCCGACTCAGACCGCGAATTCACCCGACCGCAGCAGGCCCTCAAAGTACGCCGCGGTCTTGCTCAAGCCTTCTTTAAGGGTGACGCGGGGTTTCCAGCCCAACTGCTTTTCTGCCAGGCTTATGTCCGGCCTGCGCCGTACGGGGTCGTCGCCGGGCAAAGGCCGCATGACGATTCCGGACGACGAGCCGGTGATATCCGTGATCAGCCGCGCCAGGTCCAGCACGGCGTATTCTTCGGGATTGCCCATGTTCATCGGACCTGTGAAATCGTCAGGCGTATCCATGAAACGCAACATGCATTCTACAAGATCGTCCACATAACAGAAAGAGCGGGTTTGCGAACCGTCGCCGTATATGGTGATGTCTTTGTTCAGCAAGGCCTGCACCATGAAGTTGGACACCACTCTGCCGTCGTTGGGGTGCATGCGCGGGCCGTAGGTGTTGAAAATCCTCCCGACTTTGATTGCCGTGCCGTGCATGCGGCGGTAGGCGAAAAAAATGGCCTCGGCGCACCGTTTGCCCTCATCATAACAGGACCGCTCGCCGATGGGGTTGACGTGCCCCACATAGGATTCCGTCTGCGGATGCTCCTCCGGGTCGCCGTACACCTCGGAGGTCGACGACTGGAAAATGCCCGCTCCCACGCGCTTGGCCAGACCGAGCATGTTGATGGCCCCGTGTACGCAGGTTTTAATGGTCTGCACGGGGTCGCGCCGATAATGCACGGGCGAGGCGGGGCAGGCGAGGTTGTAGATGCGGTCGGTTTCCAGGTACAGGGGAAAGGTGATGTCGTGTCGCAGCAACTCGAAACGCCGGTTGTCCAGCAAATGTTCGACATTGGCGCGCGGACCGGTAAAAAAATTGTCCGCGCACACGACCTCGTCGCCGGCGTCAAGCAGGCGGGCGCACAGGTGCGACCCCAAAAAGCCCGAACCACCGGTAACCAGAACCCGTCTGCGCAGATGCATGTCTTCCTCCGCTTGACTTTCAAGGATATTGCTTCACCGAAGCTCTGAGTCGTCGATATTCATGCTTCAATCCACGAAATGCTCTAAGGCGGAGTCCCCTCAACTTCCTGACCGGCGGCGGCCTGCCGCGGCATCGGCCGGCCGGGGAATCCGGCGCCGGCCGGTCCGGCGGCGCGCCGGGCTTCCGCGCCGGCTTCGGCGCGTTTCAGGCTGGCGGCCTCAAAATCCCGGCGCGCCGCTCTGACGACCGCCCGCGCCCTTTCCAGGGCCGCCTCGGCTTCAGCCGGTTCCGCGGCGCCCGCCTTGCTGCGTGCTGCGCCGGCCACGGCACGCCGGTAGGCGATTGCCGCAGCGGCCTCCAGAGAAGTCGCCTCCTGCAACCGGCGTTCCGCCTCTTCTTCGGCCAGTCGGAAGATGCGTTCACGCTCCCCCGCGTCCGCCGCGCCCTGCTCCGCTGCTTCCGCGCCGGGCACAGGCGGGCGGTCCGCAACCGGCGTGCCGGTCCCTCGGACCACAACCGGCGGCGGGATGACGGCGTTGCCTCCCTCGACGGCTCCGGCCGCAGGCGCGGCGGCGGGCGTCTCTGTGCCGGAGAGCGAAGGGCGCGCCGCGTCTATGGTCGGCCCGCGGCCGCTGAAGCGGCGCAGAGCGGCGCCCGCGGCAACCGCGACGCACAGCGCCGCGAGCAGCAGCAACGCCAAGCGCAGGCGCCGGGTTTTGCCGGAGTGTCGTATCGCCGCCTCGGGCATGCTCAACCGCATATGTCGCCTCTTTCAATTCCCTTCCTGGGCAAGGATAAGCTGCACCTCGTCAAGGGACAGCCCCGCGGCCTCGGCCAGTTGCGCGGGGGAGCGTCCCTGCCTGCTGCCCGACTTGATGAGCCCGCGCAAAAACTGCGGGGAACGCCTGATGCGTTCCGCCTCGGCCAGCAGGGCGCGGAGTTCGCCCGCGCGCTTCTCAAGGTCTTCGTCCAGCTTGCGCAATTCGGCCTGACGCACGGCGAAGCTCTGCACCAGTTCGCGCTCAAGGGCGGCGTTGGCGTGCAGCTTGTCCATGAGCAAGCGCTGATCCTCAACCAACTGCAGGTGGACCTTTTCGGATTTGCGCAGGCGGCTGAAAAAAAACAGCAGCAGAATAAAGAGCAGCAGTTCCGTGATGCTTATGAGCGCAAGAATGCCGAGTTGCATGGTACGATCCGCAACGTTGTTCTCAATATCGGCCGGAGAGCGGCATCAGATGGTAATATCCAGCAATCGGCCCGACCACGGGCGACCGGATTTTGCGCCGACCCCGTCTTCGCCCGCTTCGCCGCCGTCCGCTTCTTTTTCCGGGGCCGGCCGGCTGCCGCCGCCCCGTCCGCCGCCTCGTCCGCCTTCCCGTTTCCTGACCTTGACGGAGGACTCTGTTTCCGCGCCGGCCTCTATTTTTTCCCGCGCCCGTTCCAGGGAACGCGCAGCCTCTTCCGCCGTCGCCGCCTGCTGGGCGTAGGGCAGATTCTGCTGCATCTCGACAATTTTTTCCACATGTCCCATCTGGACAACGGGCGCGGGCAAGGTATTGATGACGTTCACGGCTGCACCGCTCCTGCCGACGGCGAAGGTACCGGCTCTATCTGACGGTCACGACATAATCTTCCACATAAAGCTGCTCTATTTTTTCCGTTGAGACATTCTCGTTGACGATGCTGATGATATCCTGCTTCAACTCTTCGCCGGTAGCGGCATCGACGAGAAACGTCAAGGGCTTATGGTGCAGATAATAATACACTGCGTCGCGCAGGACAATATTTTTCGCAGCGAATTCGGCCATAAGCGTCTCATTGTCCGTGGGCACGCTGAAGCTGCAGCGCAAAAAACGCAGTTCGCCTTCCGAACCCGTTTTTTCCACCATAAAGGCATCGAGGCGGTACGTGAATTTGGCGGCTGCGGGGGCATCTTCGCGCGGAGGCGCGGAGGGGACGACCACGGTTGTCACATTTGCCGGGAGGCTTGCCTTATCAGGCGGGGGGGCCGGGCTTCCGGAGAAGACGACGAAATACAGGACCGCGCCGACGGCTGCAACGGAAACAAAACCCGCGCCGCCGAGGATAAGGTAGCGTTTTTTTCCGGACGGAAGTTTCCCCGACAGCGCGGAAGGCTTGAACCGGGCGAAAAAAGCCTTGATCCGGGCAACCAGTCCGGTTTTTTTTACCTGTTCCTGCGCCGGCGGTGAGAGAGGAGGCAACGGCGCACCGGTTTTCTGCGCAGGAGGGGCGGCTTTTTTTTCCGCTTCCTGCAGAAAAGGCGCATCATCGACATCCAGCGCGACCTTGGCGGCGCCGGGCTTGGCGCCGGCACTCGGCGGCGCTGCATCGGGGGTGTCGAGGGTGTCGGGAGACATGAGTCAGTCAATCAGGGGAAAATTTTGTCTATTTTTTGCTTCATCACTTCCGCGGTAAAGGGCTTTACAATATAATTGGACACTTTGGCCTGCACCGCTTCGATGATATTTTCCTGCTGGGCCTCGGCCGTGACCATAAGGAAAGGCAAATCGGCAAACTCCTCGCTGGCGCGCACTTTGCGCAACAGGTCGATGCCCGTCATCTGCGGCATGTTCCAGTCGGAGATGACGAACTCAACCTTGTCCTTGTTCAGCACTTCCCAAGCTGATGTGCCGTCGTCGGCTTCGACGACGTTGTTGAAGCCGAGCTGGCGCAAAATGTTCTTGATAATGCGGCGCATGGTGGAAAAATCATCCACAACCAAAACGCGCATATTCGGATTATAGGGCATACGGCGTATCTCCTTTACGGCAAACTTGTTTTCCCGTGGCGGGCGGTAAACTCCCGACGTAAACGTGTCAATGCCTGTGAATGCAGTTGGGAAACTCTTCCCTCGGTGATGCCCATCACTTCGGCGGTTTCACGCATGTTCAGTTCATCCGCGTAGTAGAGCGATAATACCAGTTTTTCGCGCGCTGTCAATTGTTCGACCAATTCGGCTACTCTGGCAATAAGCTCACGAACGGAAACCGAAGCAAACGCCTCGTCGGGGCCGCCGCCGTCCTGACCGGCGAAGGATTCCAGAATCAGGTCCAGGGAGATGGTAAAGCGGCTGTTCATGGCCTCAAGGCCTTCGCGCACTTCTTTGACGTCCAGCCCTGTCTCGGCGGCCAGCGCCTCCTCGCTCGGGCTTTCCCCGCCCTCGTGTTCCAGCTTTTGTACGGCTTCGTCCAGGAGGCGGACTTTTTTGCGCAGGGAGCGCGGGAACCAGTCCAGCCGGCGCAGTTCGTCCAGCATGGCTCCCCGGATGCGGTTTTCGGCGTAGGTGTCGAATTTGATGCCCATATCCGGACGGAATTTGCCGAAGGATTCCATGAGTCCCAGCGTGCCGGCGCCGATCAGGTCGGAGAGTTCCACGTTGCGCGGCAGACGGGATTTCAGGCGCAGAGCCAGATACTTTACTTTGGGGGCAAAGTGCCTGACGATGTTTTCCTGTTGCTCGCCGGTACAGTCCGGCCAAGCCAGAAGACCCGAGCCGAAACGTTCCCATGCCGCGCCGGAGCTACTGCCTGAAGAGCAGTCGCTTCCAGAAAAACTTGATGTTGCCGTCGAGGGCATGGGGAACATTCCAGGTCTGTATGGTTTTGGCCGTGTTCGCCACGGCGCGGCTTGCCGGCCCGTCCGGGTCCGACACGCAGAACGGCGTCTGGTTGATGACCGCCTTGCGCACGCCGGGATCGCGCGGGATCATGCCCGCATAGTCCAGACCGACTCCGGACAGAAAATGGTCGCAGGCCCGATACAGGCGCCGGAAAGCGTCCTGAGCGGACTTCTCGTCGGCAGCCATGTTCACCAGCACCCGGAAGTCGTTGACGTCGTGGTTCTGCTGCATGACCTTGATCAGGGCATAGGCGTCCGTCAGCGACGTCGGCTCGGGCGTCAGGATGACCAGCCTCTCCTGGGCCGCCATGTTGAAATACATGACGTTGTCGTTGATGCCTGCGCCGGTGTCCACTATCAGGTAGTCCACGGCCTCCTCCAGCTCGTCCAGGGCCTCCAGCAGGGTGAGCTTCTGTCCGGGGGAAAGGGCAAGCATTTCGCTGACCCCGGAAGATGCGGGCAGAATCTTGAAGCCGTAAGGCGTATCCATGAGGACGTCGGAAAGCGCGACGCCTTCGTGGAACAGGTGAAACAGGTTGTTGACCGGGGTAAGTCCGAGGAGCACGTCCACGTTGGCCAGCCCGAGGTCGGCGTCGAGCAGGACCGTCCGCTTGCCGTCCGCCGCCATACGGCAGGCCAGGTTGACCGAAATGTTCGTTTTGCCGACGCCCCCTTTGCCGGAGGTGACGGATATGACCAATGGCAGGTCGGCATTATTCATGGGCGGCTCCAAGTCCGGCAGAGGTTT
>JAITEY010000016.1 GCA_031281815.1 Desulfovibrio sp.
CAGTCCCGGCTCACGCTCAAAGAAACGCCGCCACCGGCAAAACGAAGAATATTCCAAGCCGGAATTTGAAGTGTATACCTTCTGAGACAGGCCGCTTCTTGACCACTCCACTACATGGCTATGCCAAAATTCGCGTTGCTGCCGCCGCGTCTTACGCCGAGCTGACTCCATATCCGGCACCTCCTTGAAGGCCACCAGTATGGCGGTTTTTTCAAGCTTGGGAAGATGCGGATAAAACGACGCTTACGCAGCTTCAGGCAAGCAGCCGGCACAACCTTACACATACGCAAGGCCGTGCAGGCCCCTGCAGAAGTATTGGCGATATACCGCAGCTTGGGGATAACCACCCGGCCAGGGGGAACACGAAAGTATGAAAATTAAATATGTTATAAGAATTTGTTGTGCCAGATGAAAAATTAATATGCTGATTTAACTAATTTTTTTCGACACTTTGTTAGACATGGGATAGCGGCGAATTTCGTCTCTTTCCCGGTCGACGGCGACAATGCCGAGAAACTCCATGCCCGCCGTTCTGCCTTCCAGGGCAGGGATAACATCGACAATGTTGCAGCGCGCTGCCAGCAGGGCGAGGCAGCGCTCGTAATCCAGCGCCCGGCAAGGGTAACTTGCCTGGTATATCCATTCCGGCACCTGCTGTATGCAAAGACGGTCGCCCTTTTCCGGGTGAAACGAGGTACGGTCGAGGATGATGTAATCAAAAGGCCGCTCGACCAGAGAAGCGAGGAAATCGTATGGCTCGGGCAGGTATTGCAGTACCGCTCCCATGAGAATGCCGTCAATGCGGTGCTGCCGCAGACAGGCGTCCAAATCCTCATGAAAGCGCAGTTCTTCCGTTTGGAATTCGCGCCTGCCTATGGCCGCTGTATTCGGCAGTTCCACCACATGCCAGCGCACCTGCTTCAGAGCGCGCAGAAGCGGCGCCATTGTACGATACATGCTGCCCAGGCCGCCGCCGAAGTCCACAAGGTGCGCTTCCCCGCCGTTGCGCGCGGCCCCCAGCAACACCCCGCTCACCGTCGGCCAAAGGTATTGCCGGTTCGGGAGCACGACGGTATCCCGCTCACAGACGGCTTTGCCGTCGCGCACCATGCGCGCCGCACGGACAGCCTTGCGCACAATTTCTTCTGTATCGTAGCCGGTTGTCCCGCGGGAAGCTTCTTCCCAAGAGACAAAATTTCCCATCCAACGGATGGGTTCCTGAACTTCCGCGCTGAAGAGATTTTTCGGCGGTTCGCAATAGGTAAAGCCGCCTTCCAGGTCATGCAGCGTATGCGGCAGGTCGCGGCAGAGAATTTCCGCTTGTGATGAGCGCACAAGCAGAGGGGTAAATTCGTCTACACGTGCATGCATTATACCGAAAGCAAAATAAGAATCCGCTTCCTGCAGGCGGGCATAAGCGTTGTCGATTGCCGTAAGATAAGGGACGTAGCAGAATCGGATGACGTCAAGCGACAAGCGATAGTTGTGCTGGTATTTGGTGGCAACGATAATGTCGCGGTCAACATGGACCAGAGAGTGAAAATGGAAAAGCACCAGCGGGACATTGCCGAAGAGAAGCCTGCCCTTGCCGTCGAAAGAAAAGGGGGCGTTTTCATGATTCCAGGGGGCGACGCCTATACCCGGATGGCGGTATTCCCCGACCCCCGGTGCCTGCTCTGCGAAATAGTCGAGGTATTTCTGATCGCCGTAGCGCGTTGCGCCTTCAATGCGGGCAAAGCACCACTCCAGGCAGCGCTCGCGCCACCAGGAAATGACCGCAAGGCCGGAAGCGTCGTGACGCGCTCCCAAGACGCCCACATTATAACGGCCGTGGCAAAAAAACTCCTGCTCCAGACGCTTGGGGAAACGGTGGGGCTGAAGGCAGACGGAGTGGTGCCCCAGCGCCGTAGTCAAAGGCTGGGGCGAGGAAAAAAACAACTGGTCCGCGTCCAGATAGATCACGCCGTCCCCTTCCGGTTGCCGCTGCAACACATGCAGGAGCAGGACGGGCGTCAGCGTCCAGTAATACTCGGCAACGCTTCGCGTCGGCTTGACCTGCAACAGTTCCGGATATTCCCGTTCAAAATCCGCAAGCGCAAGCAGGGTTACCGTAGGCGGGCAAAGTCCGGTCAGGAGAATGCGTGTCAAGGTATCCAGGCAGAGTACGGCAACATGCGCGCCGGGAGCATGCGCGAACAATGAATCCAGCATGGCCAGCCCGCGCGGCAGGTAATTTCTGTCAAAATAGGTACAATACGTTACGTTCATCAGACAGGTCTCGATAACTTATCCACCATCCGTGCTGTCCGCAGGCATACGATTGTCCCGTCGCGCAACACAGCGCATACGGACGTACGCCGATGTTCGTCAGAAAAACATTTCCTCCTTCATGAGTTGTTCGCCCAGCTCGTCGCCGCCGGCGGAATCGTAGCGGGGGGGTATGCCGCTGATCATGGGGAATCCCGCGCCTTTCTGCCCGTCCGGTTCTTCCCGGCCCGAGGACCAGACAATGCCCGGAGGCACGGGAAAGTCGTCCGGCGGGTAGAAGGCTTCCACTTCCCGCCGATACTTGATGAAGACGGGCAGGGCGGCTTTGCCGCCGTATTCGGAGCGCCCCATGGGGATATTGTTGTCGTAGCCGATCCAGACGCTGGTCACAAGGTGCGGGGTAAAGCCGATAAACCAGGCATCGCGCTCGTCGTTGGACGTGCCGGTTTTGCCGCCCATGGGTTTGCCCAGCACGCGGGCCGCGCTGCCCGTTCCCCCGGTAATCACGCCCTTGAGCAGGTAATCCATGACGTAGGCGTTCTGCGGAGTTACGGCTTCCTGCACATCGGCCTCGAAGGTCACCAGGGGTTCCTGCCAGCAGTTGTTGACGGCCGTGATGATGCGCGGCTTGATGCGCTTGCCCCCGTTGGCAAAAGCGGAATAGGCCTCGGCCATGGTCTGGGGCGTGGCCTCGTAGCTGCCCAGGCTGACGGCCAGAACGGCCGGGATGTCGCCGGGAATGCCGAGATCGCGGGCGCGCTGCACCACGGCATCCATGCCTATCTGCTGGGCCACGCGCACGGTGCTGACGTTGCGCGACGCCGCGATAGCCCTGCTCACGGGAATGGGACCGAGAAATTTGCCGTCGGCGTTGCCGGGGGTCCATATGCGCTTGGTATAGCGGTCCGGCAGGACAAAGGGCGTGTCGTACACTATAGTGCCGGGCGTGAATCCCTGGTCCAGGGCCGCCGAATAGACGACGGGCTTGAACGATGACCCCGGCTGGCGGTGGGCCTGGGTCGCCCTGTTGAATTGGCTTTCAGGCGAAAAATGGTAGCCGCCGGCAACCGCGACCAAGTCGCCGCCGGCAACTTCAATAGACGCCAGCGCCCCCTGCAGATCCGGCACTTGTTCCAGGCAGAGCTGCACGACCGTGTCCGGGCTTACCTCGCCCGGCGCATAGGCCGGAACGGGATTCTTCTTGTTGTCCGGGTCCGCGGGCGCAGTGACGGGGTTGGCGTTGCCGGTCGCCCCGTAAGCGGAAACGAAAACAAGATCGCCGGGACTCAGCACCTTGGTCGCATCTTGTATTTTCGCGGCGCCGGCCGCGGCAATCCTGGGGTTGGGCGTGCGGCACCAATCCATGGTCCGGACGGAGACGTACCCTCGATAGCCGTTGCCCAAAGCAACGCCTGCGCCGTTTTTGTCCACGCCGGTCACCAGCGCCTTGACCCAGCCGCTGTTGTCCAGAGCCGCCGGGGTGAATCCGCTGTTTTTCTTAAATTTGTCCCGTTCAGGTCCCTGCAGTTGCTCAAGGGGACCGCGCCAGCCCCTGCGGTGGTCGGCCTCGTGCAGTCCGGCGCGCAGGGCCTGCTCGGCTGCGCGCTGATGTACGGGGTCCATGGCGGTATACACATGCAGACCCCCTTCATAAACGGCCTCTTCTCCGTAAATGTCCACGGCAATGCCCAGACGCCGGACGTTGGCCTCGTCAAAGAAGGCGATGAGCTGCCGGCGCACTTCTTCCAGATACCAGGAGCCTACGGTCCAGGAAGGGTCGGGCATCTGTTTGTACACAAGCGGCTGCGCAACAGCGGCATCGTGCTCTGCCTCGCTGATGAAGCCGACCTGACGCATGCGGTTGAGAACCCAGAGTTGGCGGTCCCTGGTGTTTTCCGGCTTTGTGTAGGGATTGTTTCTAGAAGGCGCCTTGGGCAGGCAGGCCAGGACGGCCGCCTCGGCAATGGTGAGTTCGCCCGCGTGCTTGCCGAAGTAGGTGCGGGCCGCTGCTTCCACGCCGTAGGAACTGTTGCCGAGGTAAATATTGTTCAGGTACAGATAGAGGATTTGTTCCTTAGTCAGATAGTTTTCCAGGCGGTAGGCCAGCAGGGCTTCCTTGATTTTGCGCTCAAGGGTTCTTTCCGGGGTCAGGAGCAGGCGTTTCACGAGCTGCTGGGTGATGGTGCTGGCGCCGGAGATCTCGTCATCAAGCAGATTGTTGATGAAAGCTCTGAGTATGGCCAGGAAATCCACGCCCACATGCTCGAAAAAGCGCGCGTCTTCAGCGGCCAGAAAAGCCTTGGACAGGTGGGCCGGCATAGCGTCCAGATTGATGAGGAAGCGTTTTTCCCGAAAGAGGTAGCCCATAATGCTTTTGTCGCGGGCGTACACGGTCGTCACCTGGGGGGGGCGGTAGTCGCTGACCTTGGTGATGCTCACCAGATCGTGGGCTGCCCACAGGTACAGGGCAAGCGCTGCGCCGGCGCCGGCTATGCCCAATGTCGTGCCTGCTATCAGGCAATAAGCGATGATACGTCTGAACATGGTTGTCGATTAAAAATTTCTTTGCTGTGGATTGAAACATCGCCCTGCGTCCAGGCCCCATTCGCGGCGCAGACGCGCGTAGGTCAGGGTGAGTCCGGCCCTGTCCGCGCCCATAAGACCGGCGCAACGGGCCGGACTCCCCGCCTTCCGGGCAAGAAGGCATTCCTGCGATACAAACAAGGTCAACGCGCCGCCCACGATCCAGACCGGAAACAGCAGGCAGTATCCGGGTCGCGCAACGCGCGGCAGCCGGCAACCGTCGCCGTCCAGAAAAACACACGCTCCGTCCGGGCGCAGACGCAAGGACCAATGTTTCCCGTCCGCCGGGAACAGTTCATCTATACGCGTTTTATCTCCGGGAAACAAGGAGCGCATGGCGCTGATGAAATCCGGCGTGTTGGGGCGTGTCGCCCAGGGTGTTTTCCCGGCGTCGGCAGCGGCCGGGCGGACGCATTCTCCGCCCGATTCTCCGGTCCGCTCCGGGCAAAGTCCGGATAGTGCCCCTTCGGTTCGCTCCGGGCAAAGTTCGAATACGGCCTTGCGGCGCGCCGTAGCGAGGCGTCGCCGTTCCGCCGGGGAGAGAGGGAAGATGAGATGCGCCTGCGCCGGGTCGGCGCGGCAGCAGCATGTGCCCGCGGCGGCGCACAAGGCGCAGGACGGCGCGGCGTCATCCGACTCGTCGTTCGTATGTCCCCGCGCGGCGTGTTCGAGCCGTGACTCAATGCGGGCGGCGGCACCCGTCGTTCCGTCCGCATGTCCCGGCCGGGGCATCGGGGTCATGGGCGGCGCACCTCCTGCGTCCGGCCTGCGGCATCCGAAAAATGATCGAACCCACGTGCGGTGAACGGACGTCCGCACAGCAGCAAGCCGCTTTCCCGGCGCACCCGGCCCAAGCGGGACGCGCCCGGCACGGCCGCCCGCACGTCCGGCCACAGCGTTTCGGGGCAGGTTCCCAAGAGGGCGTAGTCTTCGCCTCCGAGCAGGTACAGTTCTTCCGGGCTTGTGCCCATGCGTTCGGCCGCCTCTGCAAGTTCCGCATGGAGCAGTTCCGGCCCTACGGTGATGTCCGCTCCCAGACCGCCCAGGAGACGCGGCAGGTCGCGCGCCGGGCCGTCGGACACATCCATGAGCGACAAGCGCCCCTCCGCGCCTTTTTCTTGAGCAATCAGAGCCAGCGCCCGGCCTTCGCGCAGCAGCGGCCGGGGGTCAAGGTGCGCGCGGCAGGATGCGGGCAGCATATCCGCGGCCTTGCGTCCGCCGCGTTCCAGCGCCCACAGTCCCGCGCGGGCAAGGCCGCAGGGGCCGATGACGAAGACGACATCGCCTTCGGCGGCACAGCCTCGGCGCAGGAAGGGAACGCCCGCTCCGGCCGGCGCGCCCCACACGGTCACGGCAAAACCGAGTATCGGTGAGGCGGACAAATCTCCTCCGGCAAGAACAATCCCGTAGTCCCGCGCCTTGGCCGCCATGCCGGAAAAGATGCGGGCAAGCGTGCAGGAGGTCGTGCCGGGGGGAAGCATCAATCCCAAGGCAAAGCCCAAGGGCACGGCCCCCGCCGCCGCAAGGTCGCCGACAGCCGCCGACAGCGCCTTGCCTCCCGCTTCTTCGGGCAGGAAATAGTCGGTACGGAAATGCACATCCTGAAGAAAAAGGTCCGCAGACAGCGCCGAACGTCCGGCATCCTGAAGAAGAAGCTCCGCTGCCTGCGCAGACATCTCTGCATCCTGAAGAAAAAAGTTGGAAACCGGAGCCGGACGCCCCGCATCGTCACGGGCAAGGGCGACGAGTTCCGCGCAGTCGTGTCCCCGGCCGAAGGGCACATGCGGGGAACGGGAGGGAAAGGCTGCGTCCGCCAGAGCTAGAATCTCGTCTTCCGATGCCGGGCAGGCCCCCTCGTCGCCCCATGGATCGGGGTACGCATGTTCGTGTTCTTCTCCCTGTTCGGAATACGATCCTGATGAGGGAAGCCGACGTGAGCCGACGTGAGTCGGCGTAAGGCCGGGACACATCATTCCTCCATGCTCAGGTATGAGGACATGATAACTTTCAAGCCGAAGCCGGGAAAGTTGACCCTGACTTTGTCCGGAGGCAGGCGCTGCACTATTTTGCCGCGCCCGAAAATACGGTGCCTGCAGAAGCCGCAGTCCCCGGAGCCGAGCAGGGGACTTTCGGACGCAGTGCACGCATCGCCGTCGTCGTGCCCGGCATGGTCGGGGCCGTCACCGTGCCCGGAGAGGTCCGCAAGCGCCCCCTGCGGGGCAAGGTACGCGCTCCGCCCTGTCCTGCCGGCAACGGATACCCCGGCGCGCTGCGACTCGGCCGGCGGGTATGCCGCTCCCGGCGCACGGACGGCGGGAGCGTCTCCGGCGCGCGCAAGGCGCAGGCCGGCCGACGCTTTGCCGGCATTGCGGCGTTTTTCGACCAACGAACCGTCCCATCCTTCCTGCAGTTCCCGGTACAGGGAGGGGTGAAGCTCACGCACGAAGGGGCTGGGCGAGGCCGGCAAGGCGCCGCCGCCCGAGCGGTCGTACAGTCCCGCCGGAACGTACAGTTCCAGAAAGGAGCGGGCACGCGTGCAGGCCACGTACATCAGCCTGCGTTCTTCCTCGTAGTCTTCGGGCCGGACCATGGCGTGGCGGGAAGGGAAGCGGTCTTCCACCAGATCCAGCACAAGGACGGCGTCCCATTCCAGGCCCTTGGCCGAATGGATCGTGGACAGGGTCAGACATGCCTCGCCGTCGTCCCGTTTTTCGGGGTCCTCAAGGGAGAGATCGGCGGCGAGCAGATCGGGGTCGTTGTACGCGGAGGCGATCTGGACGAGTTGTTCCAGTCCCTGCATGCGCCTGGGGTAGTCGTCGGGAAAGCGTTGCTGCAAGCGCGGGGTATAATGCTCAATGATATCCGAGAGCAGTTGCACGGGGGGTAGGTCGCCGTGCCGCGCTTTTTCCAGAAAGGCCAGATCGGCGGCGAGGTCGGGAAGGCGGGCCGTTGCCTCGGCCAGTTTCTCCTTGTTGCCCGAGGCTGCGACTTGGTAGATTTTCAGGCAGGTTTTGGCGCCCACGCCTTTGGACAGTTCGGCCATGCGGGTGAAGGCCGTAAAATCCATGGGATTCAGGACAAGACGCAGAAAACTCAGCACGTCCCTGACATGCGCGGCTTCAGTGTAACGGACGCCGCCGTATTTTTTGAAGGCTATGCCGAGCTTGTTCAGGGTCACTTCCAAGGGAAAGGAATGAAAGCCGGAGCGGAAGAGCACGGCTGTGCCGCCCGGCCCGAAGGTGCGCATGAGTTCGGTGATGCGCGCGGCGGCATGCGACGCCTGGCTCCTGTCGGACAGAGGCCTGACGATGTTCGGCATGAGACCGTCGCCCCGCCGGGTGAACAGATGTTTGGCGTAGCCTTCGGCGGCGTTCTCCAGCACGGCGTTGGAGAGGTTCAGCAGGTGTTGGGTGGAGCGGTAGTTTTCCTCCAGGCGGATGATTTTGGCGCCTTTGAACGTCTCGGGGAAATTGAGGATATTGCGGATATCCGCGCCGCGGAAGGCGTAAATCGACTGGGCGTCGTCGCCGACGGCCATGATGTTGCCGTTGAAGGTTTCGGTATTGCCGGCGGCGGGCGGGCTTGTCGGGTGCGGATCTGCTTTGAAGGTTTCGTCATTCCCGGCTGCGCCGGGGCTCGTGGGGTCCTGATCTGCTTTGAAAGTTTCGGCGTTGCCGGCCGCGTTCGAGCCTGCCGGGCCCAGACCCGCGATAAGGCCCGCGATGCGGGCTTGGACGGGGTTCGTGTCCTGGTACTCGTCCACCATGATGTACTTGTGACGTCCGCGGCAGTACGCCAAGGCTTCGGGGCGCGCCAGCAGCGTTTCTTCCAGGCAGAAGAGCAGGTCGTCATAATCCAGAAGGGATTTTTCCCGTTTGTAGCGGGCGTAGGCGGCGGCCATGTCCGCCATGGCCGTGTGATGCACGAGCAGATGCGCGGCATTGCGTCTGAGGGCGTCTTCAAGGGCAATTTCCTTGTTCCGGCTTTTGCTCAGGAGGGCGATGACGGTTTGGTTTTTGGGGAAAGAGCGGTCGCTGATTTTCAGCGCTTCGCGGCAGTGTTGCAGCGCGGCGAGCATGTCGTGGTTGTCCATGACCGTCAGGTTGCCGTTGTAGCCCTGGGGGCGGAAGAGACGGAGTATGGAATAGGCGTAGGAGTGAAAGGTTCCTCCCTGCACGTAGGCGAGGGGCCGGGGCAGGACCGCGTCGGGACCTTGCGCGCAGCGGCCCGCAGGGATTTCTCCGGGGCAGGGTTGTCCGCGTGCGTTGCCGGGGAACCCGTTGCCGTACGCGGCAAGGTCGGGCAGGCCCGCGTCCTGTTCGACGAGCCTGCGGGCGCGTTCCAGCATCTCGGCGGCGGCTTTGCGGGTGAAGGTCAGGAGCAGAATGGCGGAGGCCGGGATGCCGGTCTCGACAAGATAGGCGAGGCGGTAGACGATGGTGCGGGTTTTGCCGCTGCCCGCGCCCGCGACGACCAACAGAGGACCGTCGACGCTGGTTGCTGCGTCGTACTGGGCCTCGTTCAGGTCGCGTTCGTAGTCGATCATGGCTTGGTCTCACTCGGGATTGCGGGAGTGTACAGCCGTTCAGGTCCGGCTGTCCAGAGGGGTGTGAGGTCGTAATCCACTGTGCGCTCTTCATGTCTCAATCGTAAAAAGCTCGAACGGCCCGAAATTACGGTTGCAGGACACGTTTCCTTCAGGCTCTTGCCTTCGGCGGAGAAAGTGTCTATGAGGAAACAAGGAGGTCGGAAGCGTGTCAAGACGTTCGTCTCCGGCGCATCGGGCTTACGCCTGCGTATGTATTTCCGTGCGGAAATCCGTAATTTTTCCATTGCGAAGTTTAGGACGGAGTCACGGGCAAACGGCGCCTCCTCAGCTTTTTTTATACGGAACCCGGTATGGCCTTTGAAGATTTTCAGGAAAAGCAAAGAGTCATCAAACAAAAAGCGACTTTGCGCGACTACTTCCTCAAGCATTCCGGTTATGCGCTCTGCTTGTCTGACGACCTGACCTTTACCGCCTTGTTGTCGTCTACCCTCAAGGATTTAGCCGTCCAGGGGCGCTCGCTTACCGTCATACCCGACACAGTGAAAACGCTGAAAGTGATTTCAGAAACGTTTGAAGCCGGGAAGAAGCCTGTCCTTTTGATTGAGCGCGTACTGAATACCGTGGGAGATACGAGTTTTTTGATCCGGCAGTTCAAGGATTCCT
>JAITEY010000022.1 GCA_031281815.1 Desulfovibrio sp.
TTCGGCCGTCATCTTGCTTTTCCTGATACGTTTGGCCTGGATGCGCACATCCGCGGCGAGCCCTTTGACAAAGGACAGATCCCAACGTTTGTCCTCCCCGGCGCGTTCTCTGCCGGCGGACGCCCGAGCGGACGCATCGGCGCCTTGTCCGGCGCGGCGGCCCGGCAAGGGCTGCGCCGGCGCCGTCCCGCTCGCGTGTTCGTCCGGAAAAAAACTGTCCAAATCCAGTTGGTCCGATTGCAGTCGCACCGTCCACAATTCCCGCAGACCGGGGTCGCCCGCCGCGGCTACGCCGGCTTGCCTGCCTGCGTCGGCAAAAGGCGCATAGCGTACGGCAATTTCGCCGCTCAAAGGGGAGGAATCAATCTCGGCCTTGATTTTTTCCAGGCGCACGCCGTTGTCGCCGATAACCAACTCCGTCCGACCGGACAGAACTTTGGGCGCGTGAACGGCCTCGGGCATGGTTATTTTCCAGGTCGCGAGCAGTTCGCGCACACTGAGCTTGAACGAGGGTGCGGCCTGCACGACGGTTTCCGGCCCTGAAAAGTCAAGAGAAGCCGCTGTTTCCGCGTAACTGTCCATGCCTTCAAAGGCGGCTTTCCTGATATGCAGTTTTTCGGCGTGGACGTTCCAGGCAAAGTCCGTCGTTATTTTGCCTTTCAGGGGGACGGTCAGGGAGGCAAACGGCAGGGTCAAGACCCCGGTCAGAGAGCTGTTGCCTTCCACCCGTTCCACCGTGTAACGTTGCTCCTTCTTTTCATCGCCTGCGGCATCGCGCGCGGGTATGGGCGGCCAGGTAAGGGTTCCGGCGAAGGTCCCCTTAAGGACGTCGTCGCCTCCGGAGTGCCGGGAGACGCGCAGGGCACGGGCGTCCAGGTTCCAATCGCCGCCGATGACGACGCCCTGCTCGGGCACGGCGTGTATGGAACCCGCCCCTTTGCCGGCGGCGCTCCCGAAGTGCAGGGACCAGTCTTTACCCCGGAACCTGCCGTTTATCTGCATATTTTTCACCTGAACATCCGCGCGCAACGGCCAGTCGTCGGCAATGCTCCCGTCCTGCGCCATAGGCATGTCGATCTCGCAGATGCCGGTCGCGGTTCCGGCGATGCGTGTACTGCCGGTTTCATTTTCCGGCAGCAGGCCCAGTTCCGTTTCGGCGACGGCGTAGCGCATGCGCAGGCCTTCAGCGTCCACATCAATATAGCCGTCGGCCCGGCCGCGCAGCATATTTTCCGCCTTAATGTCCACGCGCGTTCTGTCCGAGCCGTCCGGGGCCGGATGCACATGCACGTCCAACGGTCCGCCTTCCACGCCGTGCAACAGGATTTCGTCCGCGTGGATATTGATGTCGTACCCGACGTTTATCTCCTCGCCTGCCTGCGGGGGCGGCGCCGCCGGATCGGAGGGGTACGGGGCCAGAGGCGGATGATCGAAGACCGGAGGCTGCGGAATAGGGAGAGGTCGCCCGGCAACGCCGAGAAAGGGAAACAACCGGTCCGCATCCAGCTTATCCTGAAGCGCGGCCCGCACCACAACGGCGGGAGCGCTGAAGTCCGGCGTGCCCACATAGCCTTGCAGGCTCAAGCCCCCGGCCTCGGCGCGCAGGTTGTGCGCCTCGACCTTGTCGCTGTTGAACAGCAGGTCGAATTCCCCGCGCAGGCCGTGTAATGCCTGACGCAGACCGGGAGGCAAAACGCGCCCGAAGCCGAACCAACGGGTAAGGCTGAGCCTGTCCAGCGTCACTTTCCCCGTGCACTCCGGCGCGGCGAGGTCCACACGCAGATCCGCCCGCAGGGCATCGCCTTCGCTGTTCAGGGAAAATGCGGGCAAAAGCAGAACAGAGCCGTCCGCGTTGACGGCAAAGCCGGAGGCAAAATCGGCCCTTATCGCTCGGCTGCCGGGTGGATGCATCTCCAGCGCGCCGCCGATGCGCCCTTGCGCGGGCGAGTCGGGACGTCCTATGCCGGCGGCCAGGGAGAAACCTAGGGCAAGACCGGCATCGGGCAGGGCAAAGGCCGCGGAAACGTAAAAATTCTCGCCCTCCGCTGCGGGCGTGAAACTGCCGTTGACTTCGCGCAGGCTGAGCAGAAGGTCACCGTTTCCGGCATACAAGAAAAATCTGCCTTCCTTGACGACAAGGGGCGGCATGCCTTCGCCGGGCGGGGCGCAGAGCAGTTCGGCAACATTGCGCAACATTTTCAGACGCGCTTCCCGGCTTGCGTTTTCGGCGGCTTCGACGCCCGGCGGCGCGCTTCCGTCCATCCCGCCGTCCCGGCCGGCATTTTCTCCGGCGGCATTGCCGCCGCCCGCCGCGCTTCCGCCCGTATCGCCGTTTCCGCCTATGCTTTCTCCCGCAGAATCGCTGCGGCCCGCGCTTGCTCCCGTACCGCCGTCCCGGCGGGTGATCCCCCCCTCACCGTCTTCTCGTGCCGTGTCGCCTTGGGCAATGTTTTCGTTTTCCGCATTTCCCGTGGTTTCCGGCTGCCCCGCAAAGCGCGGCAGCCGCAGTTGTCCGCTTGCGCCGTCGAAAGACAGATTGACGACCGGCTTGTAGAATTCGACCCGCCCGATGCCGGGTTTGCCGCGCAACAGGCTTGACGGGTCCAGGTACACGCCCAGGGTCCGCGCGCGGGCCAGGGGCTTATCCTCTCCGGCCTGCGCGTCCCGGCCGTTGCCCGACGCGGCTATGAGCACGTCCGACGCTTCCAGGCCGGGCGCGGGCAGCAACACCGGGCGCACACCCCCGTGAATGCGGAACGGCAGCCCGGAGGCCGCGCTCAACATTTTCTGCGCCTCAGACGCGACCAGTTCCGGATTGATCAGGCAGAGAATATACAAAGCGGCCGCGCCACAGACCAAGAGCAGCAATAGGGCCGCGACCGCCCGCCCGAGGACGCGGAGCGGCCGGAACCGCCGGAAACCCGGCGTCCGCGCCGGCGGAACCCGCACGGCTTGAGAAATTTTGCCCGAATGCGGCATATCACGCTCCGCGCCGCCCGCGCTAAAATCTCGCCCCGACGGCCGCGGTCACGGCAGCCAGAAGCGCCCCGCCGGTAAACAGCGCTGCCGTCGGGCGGACCAGCGAACGCCAGATGCGGGATAGTTGCGTGTTGAAAAATTCGCAGGTCACGACCAGGCAGACATGCAGAGGGGAAATCATTTGTCCGCAGTTCCCGGCTGCGAGGCCCAGCACGACGAGCGGGAGGGTGTATTCCTGCACCCCGGCATGCCGGATAAGGTCGAGCAGGACAGGAAAGGAAAGTCCGACAAAACCCACCATGACGCCGGTCAGCAGTCCGGCGACAAAGGGCAGAATCGCGCAGGCCGCGGCAACCGCTGGCAGACCGGAAGCGTGCCCGCTGAGATCCCGCACGATTCCGCTCGCGGCAATCAGATCCTTAAACAGAAAAACAGCGAACAGCAGGACGATGATGCGGCCGGCATCCGCGGAAAAAAACGACTGCGCCGCTCTGCCCCGCAATTTTTCGCGGTTTTGGACAACAGCCGTGCCCACGGCCGCGCACAGGGCAAGGCCGAAGGGCGTCTGTTTCGGGGCCTCGGGAAACAGAACGTCCAAAAGCGGCGTAAAAAGCGCCGCGCCGCCGAGGACCACAACTATGGGCAGGAAATTGCCCAGCAGTGATACAAGGCGCTTCTCCGGCGCGCCGGCAGCGGCGCGCACAGGCGCGGGGACGCCCTCCGCGCAAAGACTTTCGGAGGGGATATCGCGCAGGAAAAAAAACCAGCCTACGCCGACGGCCAGAAAAACCAGGGGAAAGGTATAGCGGCAAATGACGCCCAGAGACAGGCCGAGCAGCGAACTTGCCAGTATGTAGCCGGGATACAGCGGCCATGCCGTTTCCCAGATATGCCTGAACCAATAATTGACCAGCGCCTGACGGCTTTCGCCGACAGTCATGTGTCCGGCGACCGCCTTGATCATCGGGCAGGAAAACAACGCCCCGCCCGGCATGGGCAGCAGCCCGACCAACGCGGGGAAGATAACCAGGCGAATCCGCGGGTTATGCAGATAGTTCTCCAAACCGTCCACAAGCCGCGCGCTCTGCCCGCCCGCCGCCTGGACGCCCGAGAGCGTTATCATCATCCATATCATGAAACACAGGATGAGAAAGTCCGTATCCGCCGCCGTGCGCAGAATCACGCCGGGCCATCGCCCCGGCCCTATGCCGGAAACAACGGCCGTACACAGGCTTGCCGCAAGCAAAGCAGTCCTGAGTTGCGCGCCCCGGCGCAGCAACAGGACGATAACGGCGAAAATCAGCAGGAGTTTGACACAGGCAAGGCCGGCAGGTTCCATAATGTTCCGGTCCGAAGGCAGAGCGCCTGCCGCAGGGAGAATTCCGGGGCGGTCCGCGGGCCGGCGCGGACCGTGTGATCCGTCCGGCCTGTAGTTACTGAATTTTCAGTGAGTTGACAATATTGCGTATGTCCTGCTCGGCTGCGGCGTTGTCCGGGTCGCATTCCGCGCGCACGGCTATACCGGCCCCGTCCGGCAGATAGATGTCCCAGCGCAGGGAGCGCAGGGGCACTCCGTTGGCATCGGCTATCAGCAACCTGTGCAACAGGGCAAATTTGCCGTCCACTCTCTCAGGGGACAGTTTGAGTTCCATCAGGGTGAGTTTGCTTTTGCTCTTTTTGGCGGCTGCTTTCTCCTGCTCGAAAAGTCCCGAACTGATCCTGTCGAATTCCGCGGGCGGCAGCTTTTCCGCAAAATCGCGGGGCATGAAGTTGCGCTGTTCATTGAGCAGAAACAGGGCGGCAACGGATTCAATGCCTCGGGTCGACGGGGGTGCCGTCGCGCCGAAAATCATGATGCGTTCCCCCCCCCTGCGCCGCTGGTCGAGGGCCGCCTTGGAGGCGGCATCGGGGGCAAGTTCGCCGGCCACGGTCCATGACGACGGCAGGTTGAGGCTGACGCCGTAAGCCAGATGCTTACGGTTCGGGTCGGCGGAGCCGGCCCCCTGCTGCGCCGCGTCTTTCGGTACGCAGGAGGCAATTGAAAAAAGCAGGACAAGGAGGCAGGCGATTCCGGTCGGGATTCTTCCGGTAACGCGGGAACACACTGGTGCCGTATTCATCAAAATTTCCTCTATTGTTTGAAACCTCCCCATTCAGGAAGATTGTCGATTGGTTCCCGGCGGCGCGGGGGAAATATCATTTCGGCAACTTCAACATACACCGAAGCGCGGCATGTTTCAAGGTGTGCGGAAAGCCTGAAAATCCGCCGGCGGGCGCAGGACATGCGGGCCGACGGCGCGCACGGCGCCCGTTCCGGTCAGAATCATGGCGGCGGTCAGTTCCGATGCCAGTTTTTTGAAGTACAGGGCCACGCCTTCCGCGCCGCCGCCGACCACAGGCGGCACCAGCGGCCTGCCGATGAGCACGGCGTCGGCGCCCATGGCCAGGGCCTTGAGCACGTCAGCCCCGTTGCGCAGACCTCCGTCCACGAAAATTTTCATCCTGCCGCGCACGGCCGCCGCCACGGCGGGCAAGGCCTCGGCCGTTGCCGGGCAGGCTTCAAGCGCCCGGCCGCCGTGGTTGGAAACCACAATGCCGCTGATGCCGACGGCCGCCGCGACAACCGCCTCGTCAGGGGTCATGATGCCCTTGAGGATAATCGGCAGCTTTGCGCTGCGGACTATTTTTTCCAGGTCCGCCGGGTTTCCCGCGCCGACGGGCAGTCCGGGCGCGGGCGGGCGGAAGGCGGCGGCGTCCACGTCCACGGCTGCGGCGATTGCCCCGGCGTCTTCAGCCATACGGACGCGCCGGATGATTTCCTCAACGCCGTGCGGTTTGACGGTCACGATGCCGCATCCGCCCTGTTTGCGCACGGCGGCAAGGCCGGCTTCAAAAATGCCGGGGACAAAGGCGTCTCCACTCCAGGCGACGGTTTCGGCCGCGCGGCTGCCCGCGTGCAGGCCGTCCGCCAGTTCTTCCTCGCTCAACGCCCCGCCCATGTTGACCGCCGCTCCGGCCAGAGGCGCGGTCATGACCGGCAGGGACAGGCTGTGCCCCCAGAGTTCCGTGCCCGTGTCGGGCACGGGAGAACTGTGCAGGGCGCGCAGGTTCAGTTTGACGGCGCGAAACGCGCGCACGTTTTCCATAAAGGCCGCGCCGCTGCCTATGCCGCCCATGCCGGGCACCTCCCCGGCGCAGACCCGCCCGTCACAGTTCGCGCACACGCGACAGACACCCTTGAGCTTTTCTCCGGCCCTGATCCTGATTTCACGCATATCCACGGCAGACTCCCGATTTGCGGTATATGTTGAAATGCCCTTTTGCCACTGTTGTTCCGCCTGCCTGCTCATTTCTCCAATGTTTCAATCCACATTCGGCTCCGTCCGTCGGCCGGCTCCGCCCCGGCTTTGCCCGGCGTCAATCAGGAATCTCCCTGACAGGAGAAGTGTTACACCATGGAGGACGTTCCGATGAACACCCGGCAGTCCATGGGCAGGTCGAGGCCGGCGTCGCGTACGTCGACTACTCCGGCGGCCTTCATCATATCCTGTATTTCCCTACTTGTGTAAGCTTTGCCTCCGGGCGTCCCCACCAGCATGTTCAGACCGAAGAGGGCCGCGTGCCGGGGGCCGCTTCTGTCGTCATACAGGGTAAATTCCTGGACGCAGAGGAGTCCGCCGGGGTTCAGACAGGCCGCGGCCGAGGCTATCAGGGCGGCGGCGTCACCGGCGTTCTCGCCGTGAATGACCTGGGAAATCCAGGCAACGTCGAAGTTTCCCGGAAGCGGATCAGTCGTGAAATTGCCGGAATGAAAGGCAATGCGGTCTTCAAGGCCGAAGCGTGCGATACATTTACGCGCCGCCGGTCCGCTGCCGGGCAAATCGAAAACGACGGCCTTCAGAGCGGGATTGTGCCGGCAGAAATAGACGGCATAAGTGCCGGGACCGCCGCCGATGTCGATGAGGCGGGCGCGCCCGGAAAAATCCAGCCCCGAGGCTGCGATGTCGGCCTGCAGGGAAGCCACGTTGAACATGCCCATGAGAAAGTCTTCGCGTTGTTTTTCGTCTTCCGTGAAAACCGACTCGGACCGCTTCGCCGTGCGGCCCTTGCGCACGGTTTCGGGCAGACGCAGCCAGTTGTTCATAATCTGCCCGTGATGGCTGATGATGAATCCCGTGTATTCCGGCGATTCGCGCGACAAAAGGCGCAGGACGCCTTCCGGGACGAACACCTTGTCTTCCCGCACATCCAGCAGTTCATGGGCGCGCAGGGCGGTGACGAGCATGGCCAGAGATTCTTCGTCGCAGTCCAGCTCGCGGGCCAGAACGGGCACGTCCTTAGGCTCCTTGCCGAGCAGGGTGAAGAGGTCCAGGTCAACGCCGGCCTGCAGGGCGCATCCGAGCCAGTATGCGCCCGACATGCGCAGAAGTTCCTCCGCTTTCCATTCTTTTGTCATGGCCTTACGCCTCCTGATGAGATGTCACGCCTTGCCCCGGCGGCGGTCCCGGCGTGCTGACTGCTTCGCCGGAAAGCGCGGTTTCCGGCTCGCTCAAGCCGCCTTCGGCGGCGCGCTCCCCCTTGCGGGGTTGCGACAATTGTCGCTTGACGCGACACCGGCGCTTTTCCGGCCGCGTCACAGCCGATTGTCGGTGACCCGCCGCGATTTGCCGAAGGAGCGCGGCAGTGTGCCGGGATTGACAATCCGCACCTCGGCGCTGATCAGCACCCTGGAATGCAGGGTCTTTGTCACGCGTGCCGCCAGATGCGCGTCGGCATCGCCGCCCGCGCCTTCCGCGCGTTCGATTTCCAGCAGCATGGAGTCCAGACCGTCTTTCCGGCTCAGGCTGATGTGGTATTCGGAGCCGAGTTCGGCATAGTCCTGCATGATGTCGGTGATTTGACCGGGGTAGATGTTGACCCCGCGGAAAATAATCATGTCGTCGACGCGACCGATCAGGCGGTCGTGCCGGGGCATGGAGCAGCCGCAGGGGCAGGGATCGGGAAGCAGGCGGCTGAGGTCCCCGGTGCGGTAGCGGATCAGCGGACAGGCTTCCTTGCGCAGGCTTGTGACCACCATTTCGCCCGTTTGTCCGGGCGGGACGGGTTGCAGGCCGGCCGGGTCCACGATTTCGATGACGAAAAGGTCGGCCCAGTAATGCAGACCTTCGTGGACGCGGCATTCCAGCGCTGTGCCGGGGCCGTACATCTCGGTCATGCCGCCGATGTCGAAACTCTGCTTGATGCCCAGAGCGCGCTCAAAGGAACGGCGCATCTTCGGGCTGTACCCTTCCGAACCGAAGATGACGGTGCGCAGTTGCACCTTGTCCGCCAGATTGTTCCGCTGCACTTCCTCTCCCATGAGCAGGGCCATTGAGGCGGTGCTGCACAGGCAGGTGGAGCCGAGGTCCGTCAGCATCTGCAGTTGTATTTCCAGGTTGCCCGCGCCCACGGGCACGGCCAGAGCGCCGAACAGTTCGCAGCCGGCCTGGAATCCCACGCCCGCCGTCCAGAGGCCGTAGCCCACGGCAATCTGCACCCGGTCCTGCGGTGTCAGTCCCGCCAGTTCGAAACAGCGGGCCATCTGCAAGGCAAAGGTATCCACATCCCTTTGCGTATACGCCAGAATTTTACGTTTGCCGGTGGTCCCGCTGGAGGCATGGACGCGCACCACTTCCGACTCCGGTACACTGAGCAAGGGCAGAGGGTAGCCCAGACGCAGGTCGTCGGCATCGGTAAAGGGCAGCTTGTCCAAATCTTCCAGACCGCGAACCGCGCGGGGGTCTATCCCGGCGGCGGCGAATGCGGCGCGGTAAGCGGGAGAACGGGAACAGGCGTTCAGCACGGTCCGGCGCACGCCGTCATCCTGGACACGGCGCAGATCCTCGGGGCTGAGTTGGGGAATGAACCGGAGCATGCGCTCTCCTAAATAAGGGGTCCGGGGGAAATCATTGCCCCCGGCCGCCGGAGGCATGAAATCAACATTGCAAGGCCTTAATGTTCGGCCTTGCGCCTGCTCAGGCCGACGCCGGAGGCATACAGAATCAACGTTAATCCGCTCTAAAGTAAGGCACGTTTCCGGCAGGACGCGCGCCGGCCTCTTTCAAAAATCCGCAGCTTGGTTTAGGATGCGCGCTTCACGACATGGGCGACATGTGCAACGCGCGGATGTGCTTTAGCATAAAACATTTCCGGGGAAAAGTCCTGCGGACGGCGTGGCTTTTCCGCACGGCAGAGGGAGGCCGGGTGTGCGGGTTCTTATAATCGGTTCGGGCGGCCGCGAGCACGCCCTGGCATGGAAATTGGGGCAAAGTCGGGAAAAGCCCGACATACTCGTCGCGCCCGGCAACGGCGGCACGGCGCGGGAAGCCCGCAATGCGGATTTGCCGCCCGGCGGCATAGACCGGCTCATGGAGTTCATCCGGGCGCACAAAGTGGATTTCGTCATTCCCGGAACGGAACTGCCCCTGGTGAACGGCATCGTCGACGCCTGCGCCCGCGCGGGTGTGCTCTGTTTCGGGCCTGCCGCCTACGCCGCACGCCTGGAAGGTTCCAAGTCCTTTGCCAAGGAAATCATGCGCGAAGCCGGCGTGCCGACGGCGGATTTCGCCGTGTTCAACGATTACGCGGCGGCGGAAAAGTATGTGCGGGACAGAAAGCGTCCCCTGGCGGTCAAAGCCGACGGTCTTGCGGCCGGCAAAGGGGTGATTATGGCCGCCGGCGCGGAAGACGCCGTTGCCGCCCTGCGCGGCATGATGCTTGAGAAACGGTTCGGCCCGGCCGGGGAAACGGTGGTCGTCGAGGACGCGATTGCAGGCGAAGAAATTTCCCTTCTGGCCCTTTGTCATGATGAAACGCTCGTCCTCCTGCCTGCGGCCCGGGACCACAAAAGGGCCTTGGACGGCGACAACGGACCCAATACCGGCGGGATGGGCGCTTACAGCCCCGCTCCGGTTCTGCCGGAGAACCGGATGGGGGAAATTGCCGCCCTGGCGATGCGCCCTGTGCTGAAAACCATGAAAAAACGCGGCGTACCCTACTCCGGTGTGCTGTATGCCGGCCTGATGCTGACCGCCGACGGGCCGAAAGTGCTGGAATACAACGTGCGCTTCGGCGACCCGGAATGCCAGGCGTTGCTCATGCGTTTTAAGGGCGATCTGCTGGAACTTATGGTCGATTGCGCGCGCGGATGCCTGAGCGGCGCGCCGAACGCGGTCGGGGCGCAACGAACCCCGCAGACGGACGATTGCGCGCGCGGCTGTCTGCGCGATGAGGCCCTCCGGCCGAGTTCAACGACGCCTCCGGGACTTGCCCCGAACGATCCGGAGGCGTCCGGGGAAGGTACGGCTTCCCGCGTATGTTCTCCGCAATGGACGGAGGAAACGGCCCTGTGCGTGGTCGTGGCCGCCGAGGGCTACCCCGGCGGATACCGCAAAGGCATGACCGTCGGGGGCATTGAGGCGGCCGAGGCCCGTGTGCCCGGAAAAATCAAGGTGTTCCACGCCGGAACCGTTGCGGAGCGGGGAGAGATTCGGGCGTCGGGCGGGCGTGTGCTGGGAGTTACGGCCCTCGGCGCGGACTTGCGGGAGGCGCAGGAGCACGCCTATGCGGCCGTTGCCGACATCAGGCTTGAGCATGCCTTTTTCAGACGCGACATAGGCGGCAGAGTGCTGAAGGCGGCAGGCTCCATGCCGGGGGCATGCGGGTTTTGCCCGGAGCGGCCCGATGCGGCGCGCGGGGAAGGACGTCCCCCGCTTGCGGACTCCAACGGGAGCGGGACATGATTCAGGTGCTGATCCTTATGGGCAGCATCTCCGACGAGGAAACGGTGCGTCCCTGCGCGGAACTGCTGAAAAAGCTCGGCATCGACTTCAGTATCGCGGTAAGCTCCGCCCACAGGACCCCGGAGCGCACGGAAGCGCTGGTGCGTGAGGCTGAACGGAACGGCTGCCGGGTCTTTATCTGCGCGGCAGGCATGGCGGCCCATCTGGCCGGGGCTGTGGCGGCCCGGACCATCAGGCCGGTCATAGGCATCCCGGTGACGGCATCCTCCCTCGGCGGGCTGGATGCCGTGCTTTCCACGCTGATGATGCCCCCCGGTTTCCCGGTGGCGACACTGGCTTTAGACAAGGCCGGAGCGCGCAATGCGGCCTGGTTGGCGGCGCAGATACTGGCCCTGGACGACGGGGGCCTGGCGAAACGTCTCAGGGAAGAGCGTGCGGCCATGGCGCGCGGTGTGGAAGAAGCCTCCCGGCGCCTTGCCGGCAACCCGCAGCCGTCACCGGCCGGAAGTCGCAGGGCAATCGAATGAAAATTGACAATATATTGAAATAATTGATGTTCACACGCTTGCGCCCGCCAATATTACTCTGCAATTCCAACAGGTTGGAACATTCACTTGATTGCCCTGCCGGAAGCCGGACCGGAGGATATCCAGTACATTCACGCGCAATTGCATGATAAACCGCCGGCCCGATGCCGGCCCGGAGGAGATGCCGATGACCCGTATTCCGGCAGTCTTGACTTTCCTTGTTCTGCTGCTTGCGGCACCGGTGTCCTGCACCCCCGTCAGGGTGAGCATGCCCGCTCTGGTCCTTGACGGCCCTGCCCTGCATATCGCGGGCGCATATTCCGGCATGCATCTGACAGGCGTTATGGACAGAGGCTGCATGGCGGGCGTCGGGACCCTGAGCCTGCGGGCGGTGAATGTCGCGGATGCGGACAAGGCGGTCGTCGCGGAACAGGGCAAGGCAGAGGACGGTGCGTCGGTGGGCAAAGCGGCAAACACCACAGAGAAGACAGAGAAACGGAAAACAGAGCGCAAGGATGAAACGGCGGCTGCCGGTAAAACCGACAAAACGGGAGCAAAGGACGAGACTGCGGCAGCCGGTGAAAAGGGCAACGCGGATGCCGAAGGCAAATCTTCGACAACAGGAGAAAAAGCTTCGGGACATACCGCCGACGGAGCAGCCGGCGTTGCCGGAACGGAGGACCCGTCCGCGCCGGCGTTTGCCTGTTCCGCCGAGCTGGACGTCCTGCCGGACAGAAAGGCGCGGGTGAACGGTACACTGCAATGCACGTCCGGCAGGCGCATGGCCTTTTCCCTGCGCAACCTCGGCCCCGATCAGGGGCTGGGCGTAGCCAGAGAGTCGCAGGAAGGAGGTCTGATGGTCTTTTTTTACCATGCGGCGGAAAGCGAGGCCGAACGGCGTCTGCCGCAGATACTGGCTGAAATGGAAAGCCTCCGCGCAGGCGCAGAAAAATAACAGCCTTGTCCGGCGGGAAACGGCATCAATCCCGTCACCGGATAGACTTCCGCGCCGCCGCAGGACAACAGCCTTGTCCGGCGGATTGCTTCCGGGATTACAGCGTGCGCGGGCGCTTCATGCCGTACAGGACCGAGGCATAGATTTTTCCGGGGCGTCTGATTACCGCGCGCGCAAGCGCGTCATGCCGTTGCGCCGTACCGCGCGCGCAGTGTTGCCGCCAGTTCCCTCGCCTTTTCCCGCAAATCTTCACGGGCGTGAATGTCGCGGGCACTGTTGAGCAGGTTCCCGCGCAGGATTTCCACTTCGGAGAAGCCCTTGTCCAGCATTATGTCGCGCAGGGACGCATCCAGAAAGTGATAAAAGTCGGCGGGACGGCCGTGAGCAAGAACCAGCACTATGGTCTTGCCCTGGGACAGGCGCGTGGGAAAATACATTTCGCCGGCGGCGAGGCGTTTGAAATGGTCCGTAGCCATGAAAGAAAAAAAGCGGTCCATCAAAGATTTCATCTCGCCGTTGACGGCGTGCAGGTAAATGGGCGCTGCCAAGACGGTCACATCGGCGCGGACGATATCCTCCAGCACGGGCGTGGCATCGTCGCGCGCCACACAGGCGTCGCTTGTTTTTCTGCAGGCCATACAGCCCCGACACCCTTGGAACTGTAAATCCCACAGATGATAACGGCGAAGTTCCGCATCAGGCAGACCTTCCAGCAACATGCCCGCCAAAGTGGCGGAATTGCCGTCCCTGCGCGGACTGGACGTAACGCATACGATTTTCACGGCTTAACCTCCATTCTGCTCCATTCGTCGGCCTGCTCTGTTTCGGCGGGCAGGTGCCTACTACCGGGTAACACCTGTTTTTATGCCTCCGGCGGCCGGGGCGCTGCCCCGGACCCCCTCATTGGGGTTGATGCGAAAATTTATACGTTACACGGTACTACTGCATACAATCATCAGCGGTTTTCTACTGCCCGGTCATTTCCAGCCACCCTTCAAAGATGTCAGGCATCTGTGTTTTCAGGCTTTGGGCCAGCTGCAGCACATTCCACAGCGTGAAGGGCGTTAATTTTCGGGCTGCCTCATGGGTCATCCGAATGCCGACCGCAGTTATTTGCCCGGCGCTGTAGCTCGATATATCATGTGCGGCGCGCATGGAATCGTTCTCAAAGCGCAGGCGCGCGTAGCCGATCCAGTGCAGGGCGTTTGCAATGTTTTGACGATAAAATTCCGGACCGGCATCGACGGCTTTTTGTAAAACACCGGGAAAAACGGACGATTCGGCGGGAACTTCGATTGGAGTGACCAACCAGGTACGAATCTCAACGGGAAAACTCTTCAATCCATCGTCGGCACGCACATTACCGGAGAGCACTAAAACGCATGCAGCAATCAGCACTGCAAAAAAAATCCTGCTGAAACCTGAAATCACCTTCGCCATGGCTCCCTCCGATGATGTTTTGACTGCCGAACCGGCCTACACCGGATTTCAATCGCATGAACACACTGGAAAAAACGGCGATGGAACAGTATTGTTCGCTCCGAGGATGTATGACTATCCCTCATTGTTAGTGCATCAGCGGCATAACCGATGCTTCCTGCTTGAATGTTTCAAACACCCTGAACGCGCTCGTCTCGTCGTTCACAGTGATGACAGTGAAACACACCCTGTCCGCCGAACTGTCGAGAAACGCGGCCAGCCTGACCCCGCTCTGTTCCGTCCTGCCGAACCGTTCCTGAACCTGTGACAGAAACCAAGTGTACGCGTCACGCATCTTTTGCCCGGCTGCCTCCGTTGCGTTTTTCGTAGACAAGGGGTGCGGGACAAAGCATGTTTGGAAAAATGTATTGTCATCGCTGAACAGCAATTTTGGGCGGGAGGCCAACGTCACAAGATCCGTATTGACGACAAAGCTGTTTTGCAGATGCTTGACACGACGTGTGTTGTTGTCGGCATCCAGACCTGCCTCGGCTAGCTCCTCAAGATATTTGAGCATAGCAAGAATCATAATGCTCAATGTTGTTAAGCGTTGCTGTCCGTCCAAAAGAAGAATCTCCTTAAAGCCTGACTGCAAAATAACTAGACAACCCATATAATACTCTGAATTTTTTTCAGTATCGAATAATGCTGTAATATTTTTCCAGAGGACATTACAATTACCCTCTGTCACTGTATAACCATTTTGGAAACTTGGACTTGTGTATGCCATATCGCTAGTCAACAAATGGCGAAGTGTCATTTTTGAGGAATCAAAGTTACATGTCGCAAACATTACAGTGCCTTCCTTGTTTTATTCAGACATCAAAATACATTGCTAGAGAAGAGGATCAACATATAAATCAATGAGCATATTGTACAAACGGCGTCCGAAGTATTTGTAACATACCCGTTGATCTTCTTTATTACATTGCCAATGTAGTAAGAAGGATATATTCATTTATCATACTTGAAAATATGTATTTTTATTTCAATATGACATTTTAGTTATAGAGGTGCCGCACACCATAAATAATGCCGTGTGTGAATTTGGACATTTTAAATGCCACTTTATAGCAAATCTCCTCTATTTGACTGAGTTCTTCATCAGAAATAGCCGAGGTGTCGCCGCCCGTTTCGATTATTTTGGAGAGCGGCTCGGCAATTTTTTCTTCCGTCACTTCCAGCAATCGCTGCAAAAATTCGCTGTCTTCACCGACCGACAGTTCCGGGAGAAACAGTGTCGTGATAATATGCGCAGTGACCCAGTCTATCTCGGGGAGGGTCACCGTTCCCTCAGACCGATATTTTTCCAAGCGCATCCGCGCCGTTATGCCGGCAAGGAAACTCTCAATACAGTCGATATGCTGTTCTTTTCTTTCCCGCATGCCCCTGATCTGAAGCGACGCCATGCAGGCAACGCGCGTTATATTGTCCGGTTCGTATGTAACTATATGATTATTATGCATTTGTTCTCCTTTACACACCTTTGAAGGTCTGTTTTTTTCGGGTTTTCTGCCCTTTCACCGTCTCTCTATACCTCCTTCCAAGATAACCGCAAGCCGTTACGCATCAAAAAACTTCGCATGGGTTCCGAAAAGCGACGGGAAAGCCGACGGCTTTAGCCGTCGGCTTTCCCGTCGCTTTTCGTAAGGAGGGCAAAAA